>QNER01000286.1 GCA_003646175.1 Candidatus Parabeggiatoa sp. nov. 1 | reverse complement strand
GAACGCCACCGTCATCGCTATGAGTTTAATAACAATTACATGGGCATGTTGCGACAAGCGGGTTTGGTGTTTGCGGGCATGTCAGCTGATGGCAACCTTGTAGAGGTGATAGAAAATGGCCATCATCCTTGGTTTATTGGTTGCCAATTTCACCCTGAATTTACTTCAACGCCGCGCGATGGGCATCCGTTATTTTCGGGCTTTATTCAAGCCGCTTGTGCTTATGCGAAGGAAATGAAGAGATAACATTTTTGGCGTTGGTCATCATTTCGTCAAAGGTTTTTTTGTAGCCCACCAATGTCCTTTTATTGCCCACCTCTTCGATTTGGTGGGCAACACGTTGGTGGGCAACAATTGACTAAAGGGTTGATTTTGTTCCATCTGAGGAAGTGCCATTAACTTCAAAGAAATCCGTTCTCTTTGACGCTCATTTCGGGAGAAATCCGAGTCAAGTCCAAAAACTCGGAGATCGAAGACGCTCATTTCGGGAGAAATCCGAATCAAGTCCAAAAACTCGGATTTCTTTTACATGAATGAAGGGATAAATCCAAAATAAGGGTAAAAAAAAACCGAGAATCAAGCCAACAGACACACCCCAGTTGCAAACGCCTTGTACCGATCCCCTTGTACCGATCCCCTTTCTCCTTTTACCTTTTACCTAATGCATTTTTGCATAAGCAGCCTCATCTTCTCCCCCAAATACCTCAAATAACCTTTTAATCAAAGCAGCTAATTCCAAAGTCATAACGGTAAAGTCGGCATCAAAACGTTGTACCGGGGTTTCAGCACTGGCATCATTGATTTGTGCTTGTATCAAATCCAACGCTTGTAAGCGTCTAATGACCAATTCATCATCAAGCACCAAAGCTAAACGTTCATTCCACTCAAATGCCAAGCGCGTCACGACTTTGCCCGCTTCCAAGTGGCCGTGGATTTCTTCCGCCAGTAAATCCTGACGTTTGCAATTAACCACCGCACCCTCTTGATCTGCCAAGACGCAGGCATCGGCTAACTCAAAATCAGCGGGACACTCGTTTTCCTTAACCAACCATTGCGTCATCACGTTAGCAGGTGCTTGTTGAACTTTAATGGGAACCACTGGCAAACTGCCCATAGTTTGACGCAAAAAGCTGACAAATTCTTCCGCCTTTTTACGACTCGACGTATCAACCAGCAACCAACCGTGTGTAATATCAATATAGGCGGACATATACGTTGAACGAGTAAATGCTCGTGGTACCAATTCAAAAAGCACTTCTTCACGAATTTCGTCTTTTTCACGTTTACGCACTTTACGCATTTGTTGCGTTTCAATTTCTTCAATTTTTTCATGGACAAACTCGCGCACCACTGACGCGGGCAGGATTTTGGTATCAGTACGGGCAGTGAAGATAATACCGTTATTGGTTGTATGTACCAAGGATTCACCCTCACGCCCTAAAGGAGGTACCCAGCCCATACTATCCATGTCCATTTTGCCACAGGGCTGAAAAACCGCTTTGGTGAGCTCTTCATGCAACGCATCAGCTGTTATAGTGACGGGCTGTTCCAAAAAACGAAAAATATGTAAATTTTTAAACCACATGAGTTATCCGTTGTCAGTTATCAGTTATCAGTTATCAGTTATCAAAATTCCTTTCCCCTTTCTCCTTTTCGCTCTCCCCTTTAATTGCCAATATGAATGACAACGGAACGCTGCCCACCGTGACGACGGTGTTCCCACAAATAAATACCTTGCCATGTGCCCAGTGCAAGTTGCCCATTGACTATGGGAATTGCTAAGCTAGTTGCTGTCAACGCAGATTTAATATGGGCTGGCATATCGTCCGCTCCTTCAAGTGTGTGGGTGTATAACGAATCCCTTTCGGGAACGAGGCGGTTTAACCAGCGTTCTAAGTCTCGTTTTGCTGAGGGGTCCGCGTTTTCTTGAATGACTAAGCTCGCTGAGGTATGCTGAACAAATAGCGTACACAGGCCCTCTCGGAGACCAGTTTCACGGACAACGGTGGCCACTTGTTGAGTAAAATTAAAAAGGCCCTGATGGGGGGTATGTACGCTGATATTTTTAACAGGCATTTTCAGTTATCAATTATCAGTTATTAGTAATAGCTTTATTTTAACATATACAAGACGCACTTGAAAATAAGAAGAGTACAGCGAATCCCATAAATAAACAGAATTAAATCCATCAACTGATTGATTTATAAGCCAGTGTCGTGCGATTGATTACCCTATTTCCAATCTTCATCTAAGGTAGTCTAGTATAACTCGTGATGCTGTTCAAATACTATCCTGGAAGTACAACGGATTTACGGATTTTACGTTTTTGGGCGAATGGCACATTTTCACCCTGTTCAAGGAAGCAAAGTCATGTACAGGACTACCCATTGGGGCGCATTCCCATTTTAAAGGTCAACAATAAATATAATGAGTACAACGAATTACGTGGATAAACGAATTAAAACTTACTGTTTGATATAAAAAATAACTGTAGAATCTATATGTATAAAAATTAAACCTTATCCCCTTTTCAATAGATTCATTCGTTTATCCACGCTTGTGTCGTTGTACTCATATGAGATTGATCTGGAAAATGGGAATGCGCCCCTACCCATTCGTTTCTTTCTGGGATTCGCTGTACTAAACTAATAGGCATCAATATAAAATAAAACCAAGCCATCGCATTTTTGGTTTCATTAAACCCATCATATTAGGTAACTCCAAATGTAACATACCAGAAACATTAGAAATCACTTTTATCAACCCTGGAAATGTGAATAGCCTTAAGGCAACCTCTCATCGTTATACACAAATATTTAAGCATTTGATTTTAATGATATTTATGTAGGGGGCCGGCAAGGTATCTTTCTTGCCCACCGTCTAAGCTTACTTAAGGCGGGCAAAAAAAAAACTTTGCTGGCCCCCTACATTTTGACTTATGTATAACGATGAGGGGGCAACCTAGGGAAAAATGGCTTGCAAAAATTCTCCATTCCCAATTCCCAATTCCCAATTTGTATCAATCCGCTGTACTCTCACTATCAATTAGGAATAACTATTATGGCACTTTTTCTTGTACAACATGGCAAAAGTCTTTCAAAAAATCAAGATCCCGAACAGAGTCTATCAGAGGAAGGCCTATCAGATGTCCAACGCATCGCTAATGGTGCCAAAGAACAGAAAATCCCGATTTCACGCATTCTACATAGCGGCAAAAAAAGGGCCCAACAAACAGCTGACATTTTTGCCGCTGCGTTCAATCCCACCGACGGGGTTCAAAAAATCAGTGGTATCAACCCGTTAGATGATGTATCCCACTTTGCCGACAAAATCAATAGCACCGAAAACCTTATGCTGGTGGGACATCTGCCATTTATGGAAAAACTGACCTCTTACCTAATAACCGGCTCGGTTCATAAGTTGGTGTTAAAGTTTCAAAACGGTGGCATTGTTTGTCTGGATGAAGACAATGGGGCTTGGTTTATTAAATGGACATTGATGCCGAAGATATAATTATGTACAAAACAACATAAAGGTGATGGAGTCCAAACTTTAGTTTGGTAAACCCTGCCAAACTAAAGTTTGGACTCCTAAAACATTTGCCCTTACTTATGCCGCTGCCATCGGAATCTTCCCAATCTTCGCTTGCCATTCTGCTGGCCCTGTTTTATGTACAGACTCCCCACGGGCATCCACCGCCACCGTCACCGGCATCTCCTGCACTTCAAATTCATGTACCGCTTCCATACCTAAATCTGCAAACGCCATGACTCGCGAGGCGCGAATCGCTTTAGAAACTAAATAAGCGGCGCCACCTACCGCCATTAAATAGACGGCTTTATATTTCTTAATCGCGTCAATCGCTTCGGGGCCACGTTCCGCTTTGCCAATCATGCCAATAATCCCAGTTTTTTCTAACATCATCTCTGTGAATTTATCCATACGTGTCGCCGTTGTGGGGCCGGCAGGCCCAACGACTTCATCACGCACCGCGTCTACTGGGCCGACATAGTAAATAAAACGATTTTTGAAGTCCAAGCCCGCGGGTAGCGACTGCTTTTGTGCGAATAAGTCCGCAATCCGTTTATGAGCAGCGTCGCGCCCCGTCAATAAGTGACCACTGAGTAATAAACGTTCCCCTGGTTGCCATTGTGCGACTTCTTCTGGCGTAACAGTATCAAGATTCACCCGTCGCGTTTGTGCCCCCATTTCCCAAGTTATGTTTGGCCACTCCTCTAAACTGGGCGGCGTTAAATTGGCTGGCCCGCTACCGTTTAGCACAAAATGCGCGTGGCGAGTGGCTGCACAGTTGGGAATCATCGCCACCGGTAAAGACGCGGCATGGGTGGGATAATCTAGCATTTTGACATCCAACACCGTCGTCAATCCACCTAATCCCTGCGCGCCTATACCTAACTCATTGACTTTTTTATATAATTCTAAACGCAACTCCTCAATACGATTAGACGCGCCCCGCGCTTGCAATTCATGGATATCAATCGGAGCCATCAGCGACTCTTTCGCCAACAACATCGATTTTTCAGCCGTCCCGCCAATCCCAATCCCTAATATGCCCGGTGGACACCAACCCGCGCCCATTTGAGGTACCGTCTTAAGTACCCATTCCACCAAACTATCACTCGGATTTAACATGACAAACTTAGATTTATTCTCAGAACCACCGCCCTTAGCAGCGACTTTGATTTCAACGGTATTACCGGGCACGATTTCGGTATGAATCACCGCCGGCGTGTTATCTTTGGTATTTTTACGTGTGCCCGCCGGATCAGTCAAAATAGAAGCGCGTAAGACATTATCGGGAAACGTGTAAGCCTGTCGCACCCCTTCGTTCACCATATCCGTGACGCTCATAGAGGTGTTCCAACGGATATTCATCCCCACTTTTAAAAACACTACCGCAATCCCGGTATCTTGACAAATCGGACGATGCCCCTCTGCGCTCATACGTGAATTGACTAAAATCTGCGTCATTGCTTCTTTGGCAGCGGGGGATTGTTCATACTCGTAGGCTTTCCCCAAGGCTTTGATGTAATCAACCGGGTGATAATAAGAAATAAACTGAAAGGCATCAGCAATGCTTTGGATAAAATCTTCTTCATGAATAATTGTCATAGTGATTGTCTCGTGGTGATGAAAAAAATAGAATGGTTTAAATATGGATAACACACGCGAGGTTCTAATTTTTATAAATTATTGATTGAATTTTATATTTGAAGGATGTGATAAATCCTATTTTTCCCAAAAATCTGATTTCTTTGATGTTGAATCCGGTTAGAGAACCGAGTAAAAAGATAAAAAAAGAATTTAATTTATTTGATGCTTTTTTGTCAATTGAAAGTACTTCTTTCACTAAATCAAGAATATCGTCCTATTTCCAATATTCGCTCTTTCTTTTAATTTGACAGTGTCATATTGACATTCGTTCCAAGCGAGCCTGGTACGGGAGCGAAGACGCAAGGTTCGCCACTCCCAACCATCGTTTTTTATTCCTTTCCCCTTGGAGCGCTCTCCTTGGAGCGCTCCCCCTAGTGCACGAAAGCGGAAGTTCCCGTACCCCCCCCAGCCAACAGCTAAAGCCGTTGTCTAAAAGCTCAAGTCGGCTCAAGCCGACTAACCCTCTTGTAGTGCCCTTTAGGGTTTGGCGCTTCGCACCCCCGCTTTTAGACAACGGCTTTAGCCGTTGGCGGGGGGGGGTATGGATATTTCCGCTCTCCTGCACTAGTATTCTGTCAATGTTCTATTGACGGGTAGCAGGAGTCCAAGATTTATCTTGGACCGCCCAAACTAAAGTTTGGACTCCTGAGCCAAGTACCCGTCAAAACAAAGTTGACAGGGTACTAGTCCCTTCCCAAATGGCAAATATCATACAAAGCAACTCGCACCCGATGAGGATGCCCACCTACTAGAGCCATTAATTGGTTAACTTGTTTAGTTGACCAATCAAGCCCATGTTTCTCTACTAAATATTGCACCTGTTCGCTCGTAAAATCCGGTAAATCAATCACCAATCCCATATTACACAAAGGATGAGTGATCTGAACCTCTGTTGAATGCACTATCACTAACCTCAGTTTTTGCCAAACATTATCGTCATTGTGACTTGATTTGGCTTTCTCATACCAACTTCGCAAGAGCCCACAAAAGTGAGTAGCAATTTCTGAGCATTGGAAAAGGTAATTTATTTCATCTAACGCAAGCACCAACGGATTATCGATTTTGGGTAATAAATAATGCTCGAAATAATGTGTGGCATTACAGTTGTTACTAAGCTGCTCATCCCAATATTCTGCCAGTTTATGCGGTAATCCCAAGCGTGTGCTGATACAAGCACAAAAGTGCCGTAAAAATGGGTCTATTCCGGTGTAAAACCCAGTATCCGTCAACTGAAAGTTTGAAATAACGGTATGATATCCTGCTTCTTTAGCACAATGGAGAATTCTTGTCATTAGCGAGGTTTTACCCATACGTCTTGCAGATGTAATCTGTATTAGGGCCCCCGGTTGATTAATAAGCTCGTAATAACGAGATTCAACAGGAAAGCGTTCCACATAGAAGATGGATTCCAAAGGCACCGGCCCTCCCAGCAAATCCAGCTTGACTTTTTTATGATAAGTCCCAGCTTTTTCCCTTATTGAGAATGGCTCAAGTAGCCTACTGCGTGAAATCACGTCTAATTCTTCAAACTCAGTTTGAGACACCGGCCACACATAATCACTTTCCGACAGCACCAGATTAAAAGCATCAAAACAACGTTTCAATGTTTGCTTATCAACCGCTACTTCGCAAGCAAACACCTTTGTCAGGGTATCTACAGCCAAGCCGGTACGTTCACTCATCCTTTCAAGCGTGTACCGACAATCATTATTTTCTTGATATTCCGCTTCGGATTTGGCTGTTTGAAGTTTCTTTGAGCCAAGCGAGGTCAAGATAACACCTCTTTTCCGTCTTTTGTGATTGACTATTTTTGGCATCATTGATCTTCCTTTTGTTAAGGATTCTGAACTTTGAAACTTGAGTAATGGGTAATGGGCAATGGGTAACAGGGTGAATTTTTAGCCATGAATAAATAAAAATATTCTTTTAAACAATACCTTCGCCGATTTCGCTTCGCAAAATTCGCTAATGACGAATGTTTAGCTCATGGCTGCGGGGGTGGTACGGGGACTGAAGCGATTGTGTGCTAGGAATGTGTGAGGATTGGGGAAGTTTTCGTCGTTTCTTGAGCATCGCGTTTTACATATAGATTTTCAGAAAAATAACTTCATTTCTACGGATGCTATCCCTCCGAGGGATAGTATCCGTTAACTTCAGTGAGTGAAATTAATTATCTGAACATCTATAACTGACTGAAGTATCATGAAATTATTCCGTTACCACACAAAAATAATTCGCCATTGACGAATGTATTATTACCTATTTCATCAAACCCATTGACCCCCAAAAACATAAGCTGTTCAACCGCTTATTGACCCTACTTTCCGTGCAAATTATGTGCCAAACCGCGAAGGAAGGTTTTTGGACAAACTTTTTTTGGACAAGTAATCCACCATTTCTGTGGTGAATGATGCACTGCACCAATCGCAGATAGCTTTTCAGATAAATATTTTCATGGAGCCGAGCCTTTGAGTGGTGCTAACCCAGCTAAAGCATCGATTTCAATTTTATGGCAGTTGTGACGGCATAGCGAACAAAAATTTTATGACCAGCAATTAAAATCTTATTATTTTATTCTATGAGCATCGATCAAAACTCTTGGGCATAAACTATAAATCAATAACTTACCTGCCATTAGGTACTCGTAAGTTATTGATTTATAGTTGAGCGCCGGCGTTTTGCAAGTCCCTTGTATTATTATAATTTTAAATGTTTTCGCATTCAAGTGACAAAATAGTTACATCTGTGTTACAAACTGTGACAAATTTGTTACCTATGTACCGGACAAAAATGTAATCAAGTCGTGATGCTATCGCTTTTTTTCGGCGATAGTATCACTCAAAAACCGCAATCCTAAGATTTGGTGAATACGCACTGGGATATCCACCCGACATTTTTTCATCCCGCCAGAAATTTTAAACCTCAAAAGTGATACTATCGCAAAAAAAAGCGATAGCATCACAACTTGAACACTTTTTTGCCCTGTACGAAGATTTGTTACACAATTTATAACTGAGTGCTGAAACGAAAACCAGCTTGTGCATCCGTCACAGCTTTCGCTATTAGTCTATACGCGATATGCAACTTTAGTTCGATAGGTGGTTATACTTACCATTGTCATTGTGTAACTACTCACTCAGCCCTGAAAGGGCGTTTTATTAAAGCCCTGGGCATCGCCCCAATGCCATTAAGTTAAGGTTTTTTGTAGGGTGGGCAAAGTGTTTTTTTTGCCCACCGTCTCCGGGCAGGTGGGCAAGAAAAGGCCCTTGCCCACCCTACAATAGAACGTATTTGTGCTTAACTTAATGGCATTGG
>QNER01000285.1 GCA_003646175.1 Candidatus Parabeggiatoa sp. nov. 1 | reverse complement strand
TGCGTTTTTGATAAATCATCATAAAGGACAAATCATGGAACTTTCCGCAGTATTAACAGCAGCACCAGAGGGCGGGTATGTTGCTTTTAATCCAGAAACGGGAACAACAACGCAAGGCGAAACTGTGGAAGAAAGCTTGCTAATTTGCGCGAGGCGACAGCGTTATATCTTGAAGAATTTCCGATGCCTTCTCGCCCATTATTGACAACCTTTGAAGACGCAAAATATGCCTAAACTACCCGTTGTATCAGGTATCGAAGCGATACGAGCTTTAGAACGGTTGGGTTTCAACGCAGTACGCAACGTGGTAGTCATGTTGTTCTTCGGCGAGGCGAGAGCGGGTTGTGTTGTACCAAACCACGAAGAACTGAAAACAGGTACTTTGGCAGGTATACTCAAGCAAGCCTGTGTATCACCCAATGAGTTTATTACAGCATTGCGCTCATAAATTTGTGCTTATCCACCACACAATGGCCCCAGTGCTTATTTCAGCCATAGCTATCCATAAATAGAAGTATTGAGAAGCCATAAAAAAAGCCCCTTTGCTGTTGAGCGAAGGGGCTACCTAATTAATGACCTGCAGTGATGTTATAGAGCATTCAGAAAAGTTTTGTTTGCCATTTTGGGTAATGGGTAATGGGTCATTTCCAATCAATCTAGTGCAAGAAAGCGGTAGTTTCCAGACCACCCCCACACTTTGGGGGTTCGGGAAATCCGCTACGCTCCATTCCCGAAACAACATGGTATGGGAATTTTCGCTTTCCTGCACGAGTTCTACCCACCCGATGCTTGCTACTTATATACCCGTGTAATACCAAACAAATATTTTTTGTTATACCATTTATTGGTAGTGCGGGACCATCCCGTTCTTACACGGAAATAATCATTCGCATTCCAGCGACGATCTTTGTACTGATATACCACAGCAGCGTGATCCATGCCATCTGTGCTGTCATTAGGACTTGAGTCAATCATCGCTATGGGAGGTTGATTAGCTTTTACTGCTCCTATTAATTCCCACCATGCCGGCCCAAAATAATTATTAGAGGCACTAAAATTTTTATAACCCCTCTGGTGGGCATAGTACTTGCCTCTAGTGTTGTACCAGTAGCGAGTTGAGCCTTGTCTGTTATCTGTAGATGTACAAGTTGTCTTCAGCCAACCCCTCAACTCATTAATCAACCATCTTACGTCAGGATCAGTGGTTCTGGTGTTACGATTATCCTGATCACTACTCACCATTTTGGGATAACCATTTCTGTCCCAGTATTCGAGAAGAATTGCCCATGCGACCGGACTACACCCGGCATGACATGTTCCATCAGTCAACCCGCCCTTGCTCCATGCACGATTTTCTTGATAAAATTTACTAAAGCCACCACTGACTGCTTTTGAGGTACCACCAGAACCGCTTGAACGACGGGGCAATCTGGATTTCGCATCTTTATCGAAAAATCCCTCGATCTTACCAGAATCTTCTTTTTGGAAAAATTCTCCGGAAAAATCTTGGTTGATGAGAGCCTTTCGGAATTCGTCATTTTCCCCGTCTTCGGGAGATGAACTTCTTGCCCTGTTCCCCTGAGAATCAACGTTGTATTGAAGCGATGCGCTTTCTGGAAATGGACTAAAGATAAACCATCCATCCTGATTTGGAATTTCATCCAGTATTGGCAGATGGCGATCAAATTTAAGCCCTATTGCATAAAAACCGGGCAATGCTCCCATAAATATCACTTCAGTAACCACAAGGCCGGCACTTTTGATTTGGGGAGCTAAAACCTCTTCATAATACCTGATAAGCTCACTTGAGATTGATGGGCCTTCCGCTGAAAAATCAGGTACAACAGCATCTCCCCGTTTTGCACTTACCATGATATATCCCCTGTCTTCGCCAGTAGGCGACACAAAAGAGATTTCATAGCCAACCAATATGCCATTTGAGCTAAAAATTTCATATTGATTGGAAACTGTGGCATCCTTCCATTCAGGAAACTCGTCTTTTTCATGGAAGGATTTGAACCCTTTAGCGATCTGTACAGCTCCCGCCAAGGAGTTAGCCAGTGCGTTACTACCTCCAAGAAGGCTCATTACCAAAGCCCCAAGGATAATTGTTAGGCTAAAATGCCTATTCATGGTTTTGTTTTCCTCTTTGTTGATAGTGAATACCTATCCTATATCTATACCCTATTCAATCCTATGGTCAAAATTACCATATCATAATGAATAGTATGACATCTACATGGGTTATCTATGTACACATTTGAGTGTGGGATGGGTAGAACGTCTTGAAACCCATAATTTTTTGTTTCGCTATCGTTCTACCCACCCTATTCTTGTTATTTGACTTTCAGGTTTATAGTCTTTTTATGTTCTCCCTTCAGCCAACACCAAGGCGAGTATGAACCTTTCGCACTCTTTTCGTTGTAATTAGCCGTGACGGTTGTTTTGCCGCAGGCATTGACGGCAACATTATACTTGCCGCTAGAGTTTGTAGTTGTGGTTCGCGTTACGTTGCCACCCTGGAAATGACTACGAGAGACTGTAACATTTATACTCGCACCATTGGCAGATTTCCAACACCGCAAAAACCAACAACCGGATTGCCGATACTTCACTTTTCCAATTACACGCACTGTTGGAATGGTAATTCCACGAAGTTGCCGGGCAGATTGAGTTAGCAACTCAGAAGGTATCTCAGAAGACACCGTTGTGTCATTTGCCATGACCACCCCAAATGCCCCTCCAGTCACCTCTTGCTCAGGTAGCGAGATTGAGAGAACAAACGAGTTATCCTGCTCTTCGATGGCGGCTAATCCATCATTAACCGCATCATGCAGATAATCATCAATAACTTCACCATTAAAGATAAAGTGTTCAACCACATCCAACCCGATTCCGTCAATATGGACGGATAGTTTACCGTCCGCCACACTATAGTTGATGGCTACGGGAAACTGGCCGGTCTTAACAACGGGGGGTTCTTCCGCAAAGGTTACAGTGCTTATTAGGGAGACAATAACCGCAACTTCTAAGGTAAGCACCGCTTTTCTCATCGCATTGTACGTCATATATTTTCTCCTAGCGAGCGTAGGATGAGTAGAACGCAGTGAACCCCATCATTTGTGGTGGGTTTCGCTATTGCTCTACTCACCCTATGCTTGCTATTTAATGGAACATATACTTAGCAGATTTCAAGAACATTACTTAACAGATTTAGGGAGTTACTTTGAGACTGTTTTTTTCGCTATATTGCATAAAACACTGTCACAAATTTGACACCCCTATCTACTATCCATTAAGCTATTTCTACAATAGTCCAATACCATCTATTTGAAAACATGCTCTCGCTAATCTGTCAAAAACTACCCAACGGGAGCATGTCTTCAAATGGATGGACGTATTTTAAAGCCTACTTTTAAGGCAGTCAAGAAAAAATATTGTTAATTAACAATACGTTAAATTTAACTCTGGTTAATTAACATTTCTTTAACATAGATTTAACGTAGTGTTAAATGAACGTAATGTTAAATAGTTACCTAAAGCGTTAAATCTCATTTAACAAGTCAATCCTTGGGATAATTTTAGGATAGTGTGCTTACCACTTATCAGTTTGTCAAAAATGGCACAACGTATGTATCGCAGTACAGCGAATTTTTATTCAAAACAAATATCAAGTACGATGAGAATACGGTACCATGCGTATTTTAATTCGTTTATCCCCGTAATTAGTTGTACTTAATATTCAATGAGTTATAAAAAACTGATACGTGGTAAGGGACAGTGGGTTTTGCCATTGCTATACCACCCAGACGCGCTTGCTAAACTATTTTCACAACTGTCCACTGCCATTTGAAAACACACTCTCGCCGATCATTTTGTCAAAAACGGCCCAACGGGAGAATCCCTACCACCTATCAGTTTATTATTTTTCTGACAATCTATAGTTGAGTACAACTTCTTTCCGAAATGAACGAATTATTAAACCGATGATTAAAAAGCACCTACGTTGATTCCACCATCCCCATTCGTTTTTTCCGGAAATTCGTTGTACTTATTTATAAACTGATAGGTGCTGAGCGGGAGGTTCGTGTCCTTAAATGGATGGACGTATTTTAAAACCTATTTTTAAGACTGTCAAGAAAAAATAGGTTAAATATGTTATACAGACGACAAATCATTACCAAAAATCCATTTTGTATCAGTGACTTGTTGTCATGGTTGCTATTTTAACGTCTTTCTGAAAATTGTCATCTGATTAGTGTTCGCCAAAACACCAAAAATCCATTAATGTTTCAGTGATTTGTTTTCATGGCACCCATTTTAACGTCGGAATGAAAATTGGTCATCTGATTAGTGTTCGCCAAAATACCAAAAATCCATTATGTCTCAGTGACTTGTTTTCATGGCGGCCATTTTAACGTCTTTCTGAAAATTGTCATCTGATTGGTGTTCGCCAAAATACCAAAAATCCATTATGTCTAAACCTCAATCAGTTTGTCTCTACAGTGAACTTGAAACCTATAGTGGTTCTATTAGTCATCACCCATCAGATTTACCCCGTCTGATTTGGGAGTTAAAATTGGCCTGTCTATTCTATGATGTGGTTATGTTGCATCGTAGAAATCTCTGGGAACATCCGCTAACACTGCCGGCCTTTGAAAAACTGGCACCATTTGTTAAAAAAGGTGTGTTGTGGACAAGTGCGGATGAAGATGAACCGCCACCTGTGAAATTTGTTACACAAAAAGTGGAACATAAATTAGCCGAATTTTCCAGCAAAAAACATAAACAAAACCTATTTTTTAATGAAGCGCTGGAGCGGTGGCAGCATATAACACCTCTCGGTGATTGGAAAATTCGTCGATGCGCTAGTGAGCAAGCGGCTAGCGTATTAGCGCATCTTGATAGCGAACTGTCTAAATTTAAAGATAACAAATTCAGACAGGTACACTCTTTACTTGATTTAGTTCAGCGTATGCGGGCCGACAATGATTTCGATAAAGAAAAGACTCTAGCAAGGGTGGGGACATTACGTGGGCTATTTCATCCGGCTTTATTATCTGAAATTGCGACGTTGATTCAAACCGAATTTGTCAGAGCCGGTGCAGACTTTAATAATAATGCGGTTATTTATCCGGGTAAATCCGCTCAATGTCTGACAAACCCTAACTTTGATCCGCTCCCGTTTGCTCATTCTACGTTGCACAAAGTCAAAGAACGCTTCAAAAATGTTGGTTTCAACTTGAATGAGTTAATAGAACTACCTGCGTCAGTGCTATTTGAGATTGCTCAATCTGAAGAATGGTTAAATATTAGAAATGCCTTATTGAACGACACTTTTGATATCGAAATTCAACAAGAAATGCGCTCTGTTTTTAGCACTAACGATAGTTTTCCAAGCAAACTGGGCACACTATTAAAAATCTCCGGTTATTGGAGCCAGGATGAAGATTATTTCTCTGCCTTCACGCCTTCTCCGATTATTCTGCCCTCGCCTTGGGCATTAGTGAGCCAATCCTTGCTTGGAAATGCGAGTGCTAGGGTTGCCGCTGAAAAGGAGATGAAAACAGTCAGCAAAACCTTCATTTTAGACTTAGATAGTCGTGTGCTTTATGAGGAAAAGTCACCGCATTCTCAGGTTGAATTGAGTCAACAACAAACAAACCTACTTTCTATTTTAGTGATTGCAGGAAAATCCGGTTTAACGCTTGAGCTGATGAAACAGTGGCTCATGGAATTAGATATTCTTAAAGAGGAAGATCTGGAATGGGAATCTCAAATTAAACTCAATCCTCCGGAAAGTGATGAGAAGTTTTTTCAATTAAGGAATAGGCTAGAATGGAAATCTCAAGCTGAACTCAATCCTGAAAATGATGAGAAGTTTTTTCAATTAAGAAATAGAATTGATGGCTTAAAAAGGGACATCAAGAAAAAACTTAAACCACTTGGTTTAAGAATCGGTGGGGAAAAGGGTAAAGAAAGATGGTACTTGGAGACTGACAATTCTGAACAAGATTTTATTATCAAATTGTCTAACACGGTTTGGGGAGAAATCTTTGAAAAGAAAGATATGAAGGAGCCTCCCAAAGGTTTATCGCCACAATCCAAACTAATTTGGAATTACTTGCGGAATTCTTCCGGATTTGTCCATGCTAAAGCACTTGCTGAAATCCTTAAAAAGGATTGGAATGAAAAAACTCAACAGCAAATTTATGATGCCATTTACAAATTAAAACAACAGCTAAAAAATAAACCGTGGATGATTAGACGTAGTTCGACGGGTGAATATGCGCTGGTGTCAAGACAGAACTCTAATAAATAACACAAATGATACTACTCTTTAGGAGTATATCAGGGCTGTGATGATTACCCTTTTGAGTCGCTACAGATTCATCTTTGGCTTTTTGATAAAAAGCGATTACATTCTTGTAAAGCTATCAGGAGTACAAGGCGAACCTGGTACGAAAAAACGGTGTGATTTTATCAGGAGTACAAGGCGAACCTTGTACGAAAAACGGCTATTCTCATTCGTTTCAGGCGAACCTGGTGCGAAACGGATACTATCCTTAAGAAAGGATAGCATCCGTAAAATTTGTTGATTCGTGCAAGGTTCGCCTGGAACGAATAGCCTAGATTTAAACCTGAACCTAAAGGTGCCAGAAAAATTTTGCCCTGTATTATGTTTATTTGCTATAAATTGTTACCACATACGAGCGGAGAAAAAAATCATGGATGCTAAAACGATTAGCCTCACCCAAGCACAAACCTATTTAGCCACATTAGCGGTACCGTTAAAAGCTGGGGAAGAAATTGTCATTGTTCAGGACAATACACCTCTAGCAAAATTGGTTGCGCCAACACAACCTCTGGCTAAAATTCGTACCTTTGGTAAATACAAAGGAAAAATAAAAATGAGCGATGACTTTGATGCGCCGCTGCCTGATGAATTTTGGCTGGGGGTAGCAAAGACAAATGATGTTACTGCTTGATACACATGTATTTTTATGGTTAATGTTCAACCCACAAAAACTATCTAAAGTGGCACATGAAGCTTGTCAAGATAGTAATAACCATCTCTACACCAGTATTGCCAGTATATGGGAAATACAAATCAAACATCAGCTTGGCAAACTCGAATTGAGTGTGTCTTTGGAAGATATGATTGAAGAACAATGCCAAACGAATGATTTGCAAATTTTGCCCATTAAGGTAAAGCATATTTCGGCATTGTATAATGTTCCTTTGCGGCTTGGAGAGCCACCTTTTTTCCACAAAGATCCATTTGATCGGATTTTGATTGCCCAAGCTGTGGTTGAAAATGCCTATTTGGTGAGTGCTGATAGCGTGTTTAAGAACTATCAAGTTAAGTTATTGTGGTAATGGAAAGGATAGGTGACTATCTGCCCGAGCTTTGAAACTTTGGTTAAAACGGATACATCTTATCAGGAGTACAAGGCGAACCTTGTACGAAAAATTGTGAGTCTCATTCGTTTCAGGCGAACCTTAACCTTGCGCGAAACGGATACTATCCTATCGATCGGATAGCATCCGTAAAATTCGTGCAAGGTTCGCCTTGCACTCCTAATTGAAATAGCTGTTAAGCTAAAACGCTAACAAAATATCAACCGCATTGTCTGCACATCTAATTTCATATTTTTTATCAGGTTTGGCATACACATTGATGCTTTGATGGGTGGTGATGAACGAATTTTTGTCAATATAGTTGGATTGGTTAAACAGGAACTTTTCCACTTCTGTCGAGGTAAATTCTTGTACATGCGGTTTTATGATTTCATTTTCGTTGAGAATGGTTTCAAGCCTTTTTATCTGTTCCAAACCGTCAATGTCTGGGATAATTAAAATCAGATAATCTTTGGCGCGGCTAATGGCGACATTTAAAATGTGTTTATTATTCAAAAAGATATTGGCGCTGATTGTCGGTGGTGCATTCAACAGAGTTAAAATCATATCAAATTCATCGCCTTGAAAACCGTGTACCGTGCCCGTTACTATTTGAACTGGCGAATTGGCGGTGGCAAGGGCTGCAATCATTTTTTCTACCAACGTCATTTGTGCCAAGTAAGGGCAAATAATGCCGATTTTCCAAGTTGCGTGCTTGGGTATTTGTTTGGATATTTGTTTGGATAAATAAAGCGCGAGTTCAACCGTAAAAATCGCCGAATAAATCTGATAAACGCCACCGCTGTCTAAACGTTGTGAGCGATAAAGATTGTTAAATGGGTTGACTGGGAATTTTATCACCGTAATTTCTGTTAAATAAAACTCGTCCATTTGAAGTGGCTTTTTATCTTCAAGCAGGCGATGATGCGTTAAAATGCCGTTGTAGCTAAATTGACTGACTAATTCACCCAACGGCGGAAGGCTTCTATATTGCGTCGTCAACTGAGTGATTTTGAAATCATGCGGCACGGTTTTGGGAGTTTGAAAGTTGTTTAGTCCCACCAATGTATAAATATTTTCCGCTTTCCATTCTTCAGCCATTACCACCGGCTGAATTTGAAAAGGATCACCGCCGACAATAAAGTGACAATTTTTTGCTTGTTGATAAAGCACATA
>QNER01000284.1 GCA_003646175.1 Candidatus Parabeggiatoa sp. nov. 1 | reverse complement strand
TTACTTATAAATAACTTTCATTATAAGCAATTATATAAGCAAATTGTTTATTTGCTATTAAAGAATTTGTTGAGTGTCAAACCAATAACTAAAAGCTGCTTAGTGCATAAAAAAAATAGTAACGAAACGGATGCTATCCCTTCTTAGGGATAGTATCCGTTGACTTTTAAATTTTTGTGCGAGGCGCTAGGTAAAAAACTTGTTCTTGGCAAAAACATCCAAGGTTTGGTAAACATCTTCGAAATTAACGGATACTATCCCTAAGAAGGGATAGCATCCGTTTCGTTGCATTATTTTTCTGAAAATCTATAGTATCACTTCAAGGCTGATTATTTTTTTGCACAAAATTTTTCTATCTGGGTATTTAGAATCTTTTATTATAAAAGTTAAAAAATATTTTTCCAGTTATTTTTATCCTTACTATTTATTTTTTTATTTTTACTATTCAGTCACATTTTATTTGCGCTATTTAGTTTTATATCCTTGCTGCACTGAGAGTACAACGGATTTTTGGTATAAACGGATTTTTTTAGAGGCTGATATTGTGGTTGTAGTCAATAGAAATGCGAACGTTTTCACCCTTTTCAGGTGTACTGCGTATATGGTTTTTCAAAATCAAATATTTTGGGAGAGGCTGTGGTTTATAAAACAGTTGAGAGAGCCAAGCCTTTAAGTGGTGGGTTGTAAAGCGGCTGGGGAATAGGGCTTTTTTTTAGGCGGTGGATATTTCTTTCTAAAACTCTGTAGGGGTCAAGACGATGTTGAATGGCTTGCGTATGAGCCTCTTGCAAAACTCATTTTTAAATATTTTGAACCGGATTAAACGGATCAAAGGATTGACAGGATTAATTCAAAAGTGATTAATAGCTTAAATTTGAAGAATGCTCATGGTTTTTAAATCCTGTTAAGGTAACTCCCAAATAATAATATACCAATGTTCGATTTTTCCCCTCCCCCAGGTTGCACCTGGGGAAAAAGAGTTTGGCAAGAGGCTCAACTGGTTGTTTTTTATACAATAAGTATTTAAGCTTAAAATTCTTTATTCCCAATTTGCGATTCTGAAATGGCAACGCATGGCCCTTCTGCCCATTTCAACATCATCTTGATACGACAAATGATTTTACAAACGCTTAATTATACTATCCCTAAAAAACTATAAGACTTTTTTGACAGATACTATCCCCAAAAAAGGGATAGCATCTGGAACGACAATTTTACAAACGCTTAATTTCTCTCAAATACCCAATTTTTTCCAAGCTCACCCCGGTTACATCACTGATTTGTTCATCCGTCAAACTACCCAGACTCAGCATCTTGCCAGCGATTTTTTCGGCCTCTGTTAATTTCAATTCCTCTGGCACTGGCAGGCGACTGGGTGTTGGAAAGTTGGTACAAATAATATAGGTATAGATTCGCTTACCTTTGATGTCTTCGGCAAAAACCAGTTCATCGTCATCAGTATGCAAATTGCTAAACACCACGTAGTAGCCTTCATCTAAGCCTTCGGACTTCAGATATTCGGCTAACTGCCCCTTTCCCTTCTTGTACAGAGTATTATTCGTAAATACTTTAACCTCAATGACATAGCGGTGGTTTTGGTAAACAATCAAGATATCGGTTCGTCCAGCACCAGAAGGCACTTCTATAAAAGTTTGTCCTTCTAGGGCTTCAATAAAAAAGTTAATAAAACCATCTAGGGAGTAATGCCAGGCCGATTCTTCCAGGTTTTCGGTATCAAAGGCTTTGAAGCCACGTCGTCGTACATACTGCCGATATTTTTTGAGGATGGCATGGATATTTAATCCCCCTTTCTCCAGATAGTCATCAAAAGTGTCATTGACAGAAAAACCATAATGTCTTCTTTCCCCGTTATGCACCGGACGAAATGCCGTGATAATGCGCTTGCTGTATAACGGTACTAGGATGCCTACATGACCCTCTATGTTATCTATAACACCATTGGCATGTAGATAAGCAATGTCTTCAACATCGACACTGAAATCGATGGGCTGTTCATCAAACAACAAACGGCGCATAAACGCCTTTTTCTCTTTCGCCTTCTGGACAATATTCAGGATGTTTTTATCATATTTTGACTTTAAGAAATAATTCAATGTCAATAAAAAGTCATCCATTGTCACCGTTCGATTGATGGCAACTTTTTTAACCAGATGGGCGGCCAAAGCACAGATGAGGCCCGGTTGACCTTTAGTATTATCATAGATGGCCTTGATCACCTGCGGTTCAAAGGTATGGCCCGATTCTGCGACATACTGCTCAAGCAATGAATTGACCTCTTCCCTAGTAAAATAGAGGATTTTTAACTCATCGGCCACATTGAAGGGTGATGCTGAGGAGACGACCAATTCTGCGATTGTGCTTACGCCGACAAGGATCAGAGAATGGAGGGCATGAGATTTGTTGCGATGATACATTTCACGAAAGGTATGCATAACCTCACTTAACACCGATTCAGGGATGCCCTCAAATTCATCGATGACAAGAACAATAGACTGACCTTTGTTTCTGAGCTTTTCAAATAATCTAACCAAATCAATATGATCTTGAAGAGTCGGTTCTAATTTAATCTGATGTTCGGCCAGTTCGTGATGGAGTTGATTATTTAAATCTTGGTAAAACCGATTTCTTGTCACTGTTTTAAATTTCTCAAAACTAACCCAAATTGGGGTAAAACCGTCATCCTTAACGGCCTCAAGCAAGAGTTGAAAGTAGGTCGTCTTCCCAGTCTGTCTGGGTGCAAAAATGGTAAAATACTGGCCCTTTCGCACCTTTTTTTGGCCTTCGGCAATTAATGCTTCACGCATAACCGTGTAATGTAGGGCCGGATGGCACGGCCCTGAGGTATTAAACTCACGCATAAAAATGGTATCCTTTTTGAATAATAACTATAAGGATTGGTTATAATCTTTGTCTGAATCAGGATTGACTGAATTTTAGGATTTTCAGAATGAAACCTATTTATTCGGTTAATTCTTAAATACCTTTCAATTCTGATTCAGACAGATGAATATTTAGAAGTATTTCACTCAGTCAGACAAACTCCAAAGTCTCTCTTCTATATTCTCGCCAGTGATGTCTTGATAAAGTTCGGCAATGACTTTTTGACGCGAAGGATCAGTTTCTTTGGCATAAATCATCGAAAGCCAGTTGCTTTGGTGTGGCTTTGACAGCAAATTGCCGCAGCCAAAATCCCTGAGTACTAACACTATTGTTCATTTTGATTACACATTTTCCGGATGCTATCCCTCGAAGGGATAGTATCCGTTTGAATGATTTTACGGTTCGGATGCTATCCCTTGGTTCGGGATAGTATCCGTTTTAACAAGCACTTTCCGGATGCTATCCCTTAGGGATAGTATCCGTTTGAATGTTATCCACTTTTTCCTGCAATCTACTGAGTAGTGCAGTGCTGTCACGATGAAATCCAAAGGCATGAAGAAAAGGGTTGATATTTTGGGCAAATTGCGCAGCCCAAACTTCCCCAGCATCTAATGCGCTGTGAACGGCGTAAAGTAAATTAGATAAATCTCGCCGGAGCAGGGTATGACTTTGAATCGTATGTTTGCTCTCTTCATAAGCCATAGAAGCTGCCAACTGCGCGTAACGTTGCTGATAATCGGATAATACGAAAGAGTGATCTTCAGCCACAGAAAAACGTGCCTGCAAAGTGGCAGCTAGTGTGGGATGAAACTTGACATAAGGTACTTTAAAAGTAGGCAACAATTCAAGTTTAATTAAGCCGCCGGTTTCTAAAGTAGAACGTAGCAGGTGCCACTGTTTTTTATTAAAAGCCGTAATTTCCAATAAATCTGGCTCAAAAGCCCCACCCTGAAAAACCCCCAAACGAGGCAATAAACGCAATGTATTAGCTTCCAAGCTTAATGTTTTGGTGGTTTTACGTTGAAACAGTCTCGCCAACCAGTACAACCAGCCACTGAACTCAATTTCTACTTCCAAGCCTTCTAAAACCAATGTCAAAAGCGCAACCAACGAATCATCAGGCGTTTGGGCAAGTAACCCGGCTAAGCGTTCTTCCAACGCCGTCGGACATAGCATTTTCAATGGAACGGCTAACACCCCAATCGACAAAGGATGAAAAGCCACTTGCTTAAACAACCTCAATAAGTCAGCTGGTTGTGGATCTTGGATTCGCGGCACCGGCGGTAATTCCCATAAACGCTGAAAATAAGCCAGTGCCTCTTTTTCTCCGAAGCCAGATAATGGTAATACTTTATGTATCAAAGGGTTATCGGTAGGATAAGCAGAATGTTTAAAATCCGCAATCTGACTGGTTAGCAAGACGCGACACGCGCCCACTTCAGACCATTGTGCAGCCACATCCAATAATCTTTGCAGCTGCTCGGTGGAACTCTTTTCCAAGTTATTCAAAATCAGCAACGTGGGCGTTTTAGTCAATGCGTCAGTCGCTGTCGCCACATTGACTAAATGGTTATCTAACACCTTTGCCAAAGTTTCAATCGCTAAATCGACCGCTTCTACCATTGAAAAAGCGGCATAATCCACAAAACATATTTTCTGAAACTGCCCGGCGCGGTACAGCCGGTGTCCCGCTTCGATAGCCAAATAAGTTTTGCCCTGTCCCCCAATCCCAGTAATAGTGAGACGGCGCGTCCCCTCTTTTACCAAAGCCTGTTCAATTTGCTGTAATTCTTGATGACGCCCAAAAAAGCCGGCTTGTTGTAGGGGCGGTAAATTGCCATCTTTGGGTGGAATTTGCTCACGCGCAGTTTTCCCCATCGTCACAGTAGAAATTTTTGTCATAGTTATATTTTTTCAGTGTCAGTTATCAGTTATTAATCAAAAAATCCGAACAATCCGTCAATCCGTTGTACTGCTTATCAAAAAATCCGAACAATCCGTCAATCCGCTGTACTGCTTATCAAAAAATCCGTACAATCCGTCAATCCGTTGTACTTAGGAATGTGCATGAAATAATTTGGGCAACCATAAAGGATTGCCCCTACGTCACGCGATGATTTGTAGGGGCAATCCCTTGCGGTTGCCCCAAAGTTGACTAAGTTGTTTCATGCACGTTCCTTAGTGTGTTGGTTTTCGTTTTTAATGTGAACTGTAAAGTAAACTAATACTTGCCATAAATGTCATCAATCCCGCAACAAGTACGCCACGACTGGTTTTTTCTTTCAACATAAAGATACCCGCCAACGCGACTAAAACAATATGAATCATCACTATCGTTTTCACGTAGGTAACGCCATTGTCAATGGTCAAGGAATATTGAACGCCAAATTGTTGAAAGACAAATGCCATCAGGGTGAGCAATGAATAAAATGCAATGGGTGCTTTAAACTCAAAGGTTGTCTTATTCACTTTGCCGGTTACCAAAAACCGGGGAGTCATCAATAGCGCACTGATTAAATTCCAATAGGCCGAATAAACCAGGGCACCATTAACAACCGTGGCGATAGCCACTCTATCAAGCACAGTGGATAATCCAAACAATGCAGCGGCAATCAAGGAGAGCAAAACCGAAAAATTCACAGACTGTGACAGCGTCACACTTGGTTTTTTGGTGGTGACAACGAGAATATATCCCATTGAAATCACAATCAACAATATGGATAGCAAAGCTTGTCGGTTTGGCATTTCGTGATAAGCCGTCACTGTCACCATAATCATAAAAAGCGGCACCGAAGCTTGAACGGGTACAACCACCGAGAGTTGCCCCTTTTTAATCGACTCGATGTATAGTATGCTGGCTGCCATAGTCAGTAAAGCGGTGACTAAAGTGACTCCCCAAAATGTGAGGGAGGTAGGCATGTCATAATCTAGGAAATACAAAAGTAGCAATAGCACGATAGCCGATACCAGCCGCGCATAAAAAACCAGCAGCCATGAATCGATATGTTGACATTTTTGTTTAACGAGCAGTGCTTTGCCGAAATTAGCCAACATGGCAATCATGCTCATAATAACCCAAAGTTCCCACATCCTTTTTTTCCTATCAATCAATTTTTTCCCGTGAAGCCCGCAACCCGTCTTTGAACCACCATTTCCGTCTCGCTCAATCCCTTTCCCTCAAGGCTGGATCGTATCAAAGCCCGTGACGTAGAAAACATATCGCATTTTATCTTTTACCACAGGTGGAGTCTGGGGAAAAGCAATATCAAAAAGGCATCAACCCTGAAGGGGTTTTCAGGCTAAAGTTTCGCTCAAAGTACATTTACCTGAAAATGTGAATAGCCCCAGGTTCCACCTGGGGAAAAGGAGAAAGCATATCAAAAATGTCTCAACCCTGAAAGGGTTAAATGTGAATGATACCATTTATAGATCATCTATTGAAGAGCAATCAATCGGGCAAATCCTCTTTGTACAAGGTTCGCCTTGTATTCCTGATAAACCACGCCTTTGTACAAGGTTCGCCTTGTATTCCTGATAAACCACGTCTTTGTACGAGGTTTACTTGAAACGAATGATAAACCACGCTTTCGTGCAAGGTTCGCACTCGACTCCAAACGATCCTTCTTCGCACGTTTCTGGTTTCTTTGTTACAAAATTATACGACGGATACTATCGCTCAAAGCGATAGCATCCGGTTTAACAAATTAACAAATTATACTACGGATACTATCGCCAAAAGCGATAGCATCCGGTTTAACAAATTGACGGATACTATCGCCAAAAGCGATAGCATCCGTTTTAACAAGTTAATATAAAACAATCATGCCAGCCCCAATAATGATTAAGAAAATAGCCACCGATTTTTGAAGTAAAATCGGTTTCGTGAAATTTTCTTTTAATATATGAGGGTACTTATGAGAGAGTAATAAAGTGAGTAACAAGACAATAATAGAATTAACACCACCAGAGGCTGTCACAAGTGATACGGGTGCCATAAATAGGGCTAAATTTAAAAATACATGTCCTGAAACATTAAAAATGCCCACAACCAGAGCGGCTTGTTTGATTTTTGCGGGCATTTGAAAACAGGTTTTGATAAATTTAGCTCTTAAAGAGGTGACTGACAAAAGCACCAATGCACCAAGCACGGAGCCTATTCTGATTAAAATAAACCCATCATAGTAGGGTACATGATTATAAATCCATTTTGCCAAAATGTTATAAATAGCAAACAGTAAACAGGCTAACAACATGAAATAAAATGCTTTACTGATTTTAAAGGTATCCTTGGTTTTATGAATGGAAATGAGCAAGCCACCTAAAACGAGAATAAAAAAGGCAATCAGTTCGTAATTAGTTAATTTTTCACCCAGAAAGAGAATGGAAAGAATTAAGACAAACAGAGGGGAAAATCTCCAGACAGGCGTCACTCTTGAAACTTCCTCAATTGAGAGTGCCTTTAGGTAAGGAATGATTGCGTAAACATACAACATGCCCGTTATTAGTGCTGTTATTAATAATGATAAGTCTGGAAGGGTTATCGGTTTAAACGGAACAACGAAAACCGGTAAAAAACTCACAAGTCCAATAAAGATGGCATAAACCAAAATATTATTCACATATTTTGTGAGAAGTATTTTAATAATGATGGCATTGGTTGCCCAAAAGAAATGCCCTATGACGACAAATATTAACCAATTCATTGAGATGAGCTATCATTTGATGAACAAGGAATAAAAGAAGGCGTGCAGCGAATTCCATAAATAAACAAGTCACTTATACTCGATGATCACGTTTTTTTCCTTTCTTCTGTCTATAACTACAAGGATTTTTTATAAGAAAGGATTAGCAAAAAACCTCGCAATGGATTTGTCGATTGATTTCAAAAACATATCAAATTTTTCTCGATGTTTGGCTGTGAACTTTCAAAGGTGGTGAGTTTGAACTCAACTTTTGTCATGCTCTTATCCTTTTTTATAAGCAATCGCTTTCCGTTATATTAAAGAGGTGGAAAAATTTGAACATCGAGTGACAGCGAAGCAATTATTTTTCATTCTTGAATAAAGAATATATTGTAAGTAATTATAAATGAAAACAATAAATAAATAATAGCATTCCTATTCTTAATATGAACCATTTTCCATTGTGACTGCACAAGGCTTTTCTCAAAATCCATGACAATCAAGTTTCTAGTTATAATGGATTTTGAGGCAGCCTTCATATTGTGGCTTTGATGTATTGATAAGTGTTTGAATTTTAATAGGATGATTGGGCGCATTATTTTCACAGGTTACTATTACTCGATGATCAAGTTTTTTTTATCACCCATTAGAACTACAAGGATTGTTTATAAGAAAGGATAATAATTCTATATCAAATATTTTTTTTACTGTTCGCGTTCTCTGTCAAGTGAAAATCCGTTGAAAACCCAAAAATCGGATTTCTCAAAGTTAACAATTTGACGGATTTTAAGTACGCTCAGTATCTACAATATATTAATACATCCGCTTTTATGTATAACTTATTGATATATAATATTTTTTATAAGTTATTGATATAGTTAAGTACAACGAATTAACGAAATAAACGAATTAAAATTCAATAAATTCAAACACTTGATTTTGTTTGAGCATTCTCCATTCGTTTTTTTCGGAAAGAAGTTGTACTTATAGGGCAAAACC
>QNER01000283.1 GCA_003646175.1 Candidatus Parabeggiatoa sp. nov. 1 | reverse complement strand
GTCCATAAGGTAACTCCCGAATAATAATATACCAAGGTTCGATTTTTTCCCCAGGTTGCACCTGGGGCTATTCATATTCAACCCCTTCAGGGTTGATAAAAGTGATTTATAATTTTTCTGGTATGTTAATTTTTTGGAGTTACCTAAAATAAATCTACATTTGTAGACATGTCTATAAAAAAATGCTGATTGTCATAGATTTTGAAGAAGGCTTTGGTAATGGGTAATATAATAGGTAATGGGTAATAGGTAATGGTAATATTCCAATAACGTGTCCGCCCCTTTCTATTAAAATTCAAACACTTATCAAAGCTTGAAAGCCATAAGATGAGGGCTTCCCCAAAATCAGTTAAGCACCCGTGCAAGAGTTTTCAGGTATTTTGGATACGAAAGTAGTTGTTTTTGTTCGGTTGATTTTTTTAGAATACCTACACGGGTACTTATAACCGAAAAATGTTGGAAAAATTTCGCTTGACTAAAATTTTCTTTATGAGTATTATGCCCACCACATTTTCGGTTCTAAATTTTTAGCCACGTTTTTACCAGAATTTTTTAATGACAGTTATATATAGAATTCTTGAAAACACGGGCAGTCGTTTTGAGATTGTTGCATAACCCATTGCAATCATTAGACGAGGGAATAAAGGGTTGTGGCAAACTCATTGGCTATGTTAAAATGCGTCCCGCCCCGCACAGACGGGATTGCCATTTTGGTTTGGCGCTTGATAACTGATAATTGAGAATTGATTAATGAAAGCACGTATTAAATGGGTAGAAAATGCTTGTTTGATAGCAGAGGCCGGCAGTGGGCACGGTGTGGTAATAGATGGTGCCCCCGAAATTGGCGGACGTAATTTGGGTGTTCGTCCGATGGAAATGATATTAATGGGGCTGGGCGGTTGCACCGCGATGGATGTTTTGAGTATACTAAAAAAACAACGGCAACAAGTTACCGATTGTGTGATCGAAGTCAAAGGGCAACGTCGAGACGAACATCCTAAAGTCTTTACCGAAATTCACATTCACTATATAATTACCGGCCATAACTTAAAGGACACCTTTGTGAAACGGGCCGTTGATTTGTCCGCTGAAACCTATTGTTCTGTTTCTGCTATGTTAGGTAAGGCTATTAAAATAACCCATGATTATAAAATTGTGGAAGAAAATGATATGCCAGCGGCGGAATGATTGTGCCGTTAAAAAAAATCCAATTTTTTTTTATTTAGGGGTTGACATCTGTTTACAGAACCCCCATAATTGCCTCTCCTGTTGATTCACATTGGCTATGTAGCTCAGTTGGTTAGAGCGTGGCACTCATAACGCCGAGGTCGGTGGTTCAAGTCCACCCATAGCCACCACCTTTTTTCTTTCTTTAATATCCCATCCTTTACCTATACCCCCCCCCATTATTTTATTGACTATTTACTGATTTGATAAATAAGTGTCACGTCGCGATACCATGAGTTTCGTTCATTAAAAACCTGTGAACATTTATTATGTTTCATTGAAAGGGAGAAAAGTAGAGTAGCAACCGGATAAAGATAATGTCTGTCTAACTTCGGACAATGATAATCATCTCGCCTTGCACAAAAGCATAAATAAACTCCACGGGTTTTATTCTTGAGCTATCGTGTTTCAGATAAGATTTTCACAACGTTGAGTCTTTAGGCAATGGTTTTCCCGCTAAAGCATTGACCCCTTTTTATTCGTGGTAAAAACCTTAGAAGCCAAACTTTGAGGGTTTTGTATAAAGCCGCTTTGCCTTTACTTCAATAAATCAAATAACTCGTATGCTTTTTGCGATATGTGACTACCACCCGTGCATCACCACGAGGATGCGTCGCTTTTATTGTCAATACCCTGATGACATAATCTCCCCTTTGGTCAAATAGCGACATCATTGTGGTCGCTGTTGTTTTATCAACTGGACGTTTCTGTCCCTACTACTTAGAAGGTGTGACGTGATTGAGCAGACCCCCCCAAAAAATCAAGTTTAAGCTGGAAGGCTTTAATAATCTGACAAAAACTTTAAGCTTCAATATTTACGATGTTTGCTACGCCAAAACTCAGGAGCAACGCAAAAGCTATATTGAGTATATTGATGATGTTTATAATGCCGAGCGCCTGACGCAAATTTTGACCAATGTGGCGGATATTATAGGTGCCAATATTCTCAATATTGCGCGTCAAGATTATGAACCACAAGGGGCGAGTGTTACTATGCTGATTTGTGAGGAGCATATTGCATCAGAACGCTTGTCCAATGAACAAACACCCGGCCCGTTGCCAGATGCGGTGGTTGCTCATCTTGATAAAAGCCATCTCACTGTGCATACCTATCCAGAAAGCCATCCTGATAATGGTATCAGCACCTTTCGTGTTGATATTGATGTGTCTACTTGTGGTCTGATTTCACCGCTTAAGGCATTGAATTATCTGATACATTGTTTTGACTCGGATATTGTTATTATGGATTATCGGGTGCGTGGTTTTACTCGTGATAAAAACGGGCGCAAACATTATATTGACCATAAAATAAATTCAATTCAAAACTATCTTTCCAAAGATACTAAAGCACAGTATCAGATGATAGATGTGAATGTGTATCAAGAAAATATTTTTCACACAAAGATGATGGTCAAAGAGTTTGCTCTTGATGATTATCTGTTTGGGATACCGGCATCAGATTTATCTGAACCTGAAAGAGAGAAAATTGAGAGATGCTTGCGCCGCGAAATGACGGAAATCTTTTGCGCAGAGAATATTCCCAATGTTTAATCTGGGGCGGTGAAAATCAGGTGATTTGGGGCCAAAAACGGTTTCTGTTGAAATGAAGCATTGAAAAAAATTCTATAAAAGATACTGAAAGCTCCGGGAAAGTCTGTAAGTCATTTGGCTTTACGGCAATCAACTTTTGAGTGTTTAAAAATGCCACTCATTGATTTTTAATAAAATGAGTTTTTAACGTGGCAATGTCATATTAACAGGAGTACAAGGCGAACCTTGTACATATTAACAGGAGTACAAGGCGAACCTTGTACGAAAAAACGGCATGGTTATTGAAATGTGACATTGTCAAGTTAAGCACAAGAATAATATTTATCTTTAAATCAACTGTTTACAAAAACTTGATCATCGAGTAATAGGTAATCATGGCATGAAATTTCAGAATGAATATTATCTATGTCCGAAAATCAATGATTTATAAAAAACACCACCGATTTATTCCATGTTCTGCTATTACCCTTAAAGCCCAATCGCGCCTAAAATTTTTGTGCACAAATAATTTTAGCGCGATCCCAATCTTTGCCCACCTTGAGAGCGATGCTGTCAACTTTTGCGTAATCTTTGCCCGCCTTGAGAGCGATGCTGTCAACTGAGGCAAATATCCCATTACCCATTTCCCAAAATGACGGATAAAAACTTTTCTTGATGAACAGAGATCAGATTTTTATGAGAAACCATGCTCAATGCCTAAAGCTTCATGCGCTTAAAAATGGGCTCAGGAATGTTTTTGATAATCGCCATGATGAACCACCAAAACCACGGTAAATACACACTATTTTTCCGTTTTTTAATCGCCCGATAAATCCCGCGGGCTATGGTTTCCGGTTTTGCCCATAACGCGCCTTTTTTTAAACTCGCCGTCATTGGTGTATCCACAAAGCCCGGTTTAATGGTTAGAACGCACACATTGGCAGAATGTAAGCGGTTTCTTAAGCCTTGTAAAAAAATACTCAGTGCACCTTTGGCAGCACCATAAACATAGTTACTTTGCCGCCCCCTATCACCCGCGACGGAAGAAATCACCGCAATACAACCATAGTGTTGCTTTTCTAGGCGGTTGGCAATGGGTGTCAGTAGTGATACCACACTGAGGAAATTGGTGTGTAATGCTTGCTCGGCTTTGGCATAGTCTTGCTCACACGCTTTTTGATCGTCAAGTGTGCCATGTGCAACCAACACAATGTCTAGCCCTTCCAAACTCGCATCCGCTTGTTCAATCATGGATGGGTGTTGAGCAAATTCGTTTAAATCTAAGGCCGTATAATCAACCTTATGCGCTCCCTGCACCTTTAAATCCGCCGCGATGGCTTCCAATTTACCCGCATCGCGTCCCACCAAAAACAGGGCATCATGTTTTTGTGCAAATAATTTAGCGGTGGCTTGGGCAATCGCCGAAGTCGCGCCAATGATTAAGATTTTACGCATAATGTCAGTTATCAGTTATCAGTTATCAATTACCAGTTATCAGTTATTTCAGTTGTTAGCTCATGTGATGAAATGCTTATCTCGACACTTTGCGTGGTGTTTTCTTGGAAAAACGGGGAAAAGGATGTGTTCAATTGCTTGATACTTTGCTCAGAGCAAAGGTATTCTCAAATGGAATTTAGGTAGTTTCTACAAATCAGTGGCGGTATTAAGGGAGTTGTTAACTTGGGCACTGGGGTTTCACGCAAAAGTTTTGCGCGCAAAACTTTTGCGTGAAACGTTAAATGGAAATGCTTAAATTTCAAGGACTTGTGCGGGGGATTGCCCCTACAAACCGCTTTTATGTAGGGGCAATCCTTTATGGTTGCCCTTATGTCATTTCTTGATTTGAACGAATCCCATTCAATGACCCCAGTGGGCACTGGGGTTTCACGCAAAAGTTTTAACTTTTGCGTGAAACGTTAAATGGGAATGCTTCACACAAGGGCAACCACAAGGGATTGCCCCTACAAACAATGACGTTGTGTAGGGGCAATCCTTTATGGTTGCCCTTCTGTCATTTACCGATTTGAATCAATCCCATTCAACGACCCCAGTGCCATTTGCTTAACAACCTACCAAAAATCAGTACCATCAATTTGCAGAAACTACCAATTTGTATAACTATCAGTTATCCGTTTTTTCAATGATAACTGATCACTGATCACTGGTAACACGTCGCCAAAAGCTGGAAGAAAAACGCGGATCGATATATTGGGCAAATTCGGTCCACTGGGGATAATACGCTTGAAAGTGACGGGCAGATAAACGAGCATCTTTACAAGGATACACTACCCCCCCCGCTTCACACACCATGTCATCCAAGCGTTCAAGCAATTCAAAGGTTATCGCCCCCTTGATGGGAAAATCAAGTGCTAAAGTCACACCCTTGCGTGGAAACGACAATAGCCCGGGTGAGGCTAATTCACCAAAGGTTTTGAGCACCACTAAAAAAGAACTCAGCTTTGAGGCCGCAATAGTTTGTAAAATGTCTTTTATCACACGGTGATCATCAAAAGGCACAACAAACTGATATTGCAAAAAGCCGCTTTTACCATAAAGCCGCCGCCATTCAAAAATGGCATCAAGGGGGTAAAAAAACGGATCATAATCGACAAGTGTGCTGACGTTTTTTCGCCGCTGTTTTTTATAAAAGAACCAATTAAACGCGGACACGCTCCACCGATTTAGCACAAAACCGGGTAAATTAATAGGCATCGTGCGTAATACCGGTGGCAACCGTTCGATAAATGGCAAGTGCCATTTTTCGGGTATTTCATCTTGTGGGACATGATTGCCGCGAAAAAAAATCCCTCGCCCCAATGCGCTACCCTGTGAACTACAATCAACCCATGCCACCGTGTAATCATAGTATTGATCTGACTGAGCTGATAACTCAAAAAATTCATCTAAATCAGAGAATTGTATTGATTCAGCTTGCATGGCGCGGTGGTAAATGCGCTTCAGTTTGATTTCAGCCCAAGTGATTAACCCGGTTAATCCCAAGCCGCCAATAGTTGCCCCATAGTATTGCTCGTTGCTTGTTGGGGAGCATAGCAAGCGTTCACCGTCGGAGCGCAATAATTCAAATTGCAACAGATGCCGCCCAAATGTCCCAGCACCGTGATGGTTTTTACCATGCACATCGTTAGCAATCGCGCCCCCTACCGTCACAAACTTAGTCCCCGGCGTGGTGGGTAAAAACCAGCCTTGTGGTACACAGAGTTCTAATATTTCCGCTAAACTGACACCAGCTTCACAGCATAAGACACCGTTGTCAGCATCAAAACTGATAAAACGGTTCAGGCTACGTGTCGTCAGCAGTACGCCACCATCATTCAAACAGACATCGCCATAGCTGCGCCCTAAACCATGCGGTAACACGGTATCGGTTACATCTGGTAAAGGGATAGGCTTTTTTCGCCATTGTATCGGGCAAGTACGTTGTGATACTTTGGGAAAATTGCCCCAAGATTGATAAGTATTTGACATTTTAGAAATTGGGAATGGGGATTTGGAAATTGGGAACTACGTAAAAGTTGGAGCGATGCTGTCAACTTTTGCGTCAATTGGGAATTGGGATCGCGGCTAAAGTTTTTGGGCCCAAAAAGTTAGCCGCGATTTGGGAATTGGATAAAAATGTTACCCTCAGCCCGTTATTTTGGAGTCTAGCAGCCTGTTTGAATTAATCGCTAAGTCATTGTTTTTACAAGAAATTCCATTTAGGGGCCATTTGATAAATGATTGATAAATCAATCACTTAACTCAACAAGTCAGACAGACTCCTAGCAGCCTGTCGAAAAATACCGCTAAGTTTATGATTCATAAAAGCGTTAATCATCAAATAGTTAGTTTATTAATCCGACAGGATGCTAGTCCTAATGGCACGCACGATAGCCAGGTAGTTACACTGGCTATATTATTTTGCACCTTCGGTGCTTTAAAACCTAGCACCGAAGGTGCGTATTATCTACGCCCGTGGCAACGCCCCTGGAACTTATTTCCTATCGTGCGTGCCATTAGATGCTAGTCCTCCATTCTTAATGAACCATTCCCCTATTTTTTAATCGATCCAAGTATTTTATCCCGCCACAAATAGGTTTTGGCTTTGATGTCATGTATATCTAGCGATGTTAAGGTACGCGATTTCAGCAGATGTTTGCCTGCCACCCAAACATCAGTCACTTTATCTCGCCCAACCGCATAAACCAGTTGAGATAATGGGTTATAAATGGGTTGTGTCTCAATATCAATCATATCAATGGCAACAATATCCGCCGATTTGCCGGGCACAAATGAGCCAGTCAGATGATCTATGCCTAAAGCCTTTGCACCGTTTAAGGTTGCCATGCGCAGTGCAGTGGCAGCCGGGACGCTACTGGCATCCTTGCTAAATCCCTTAGCTAAGAGTGCCGCGGTACGCATTTCTCCCAAGATGTCTAAATCGTCATTGCTGGCAGCACCATCCGTTCCCAATGCCACATTGACACCGGCTTTGAGCAATTTCGGAATTGGGCACCATCCGCTGGCCAGTTTGAGATTAGATTCTGGACAGTGAATCACATTCACACCATGATTGGCTAACAGATTGATTTCCTCATTGTTTATTTGGGTCATGTGTACCCCCATCAGGCGCGGGGACAACAGCCCCAGCCTTTCAAGGCGCGTTAAGGGTCGCTCGCCTTGTTTTTCAACCGCCTCCTCGACTTCGCCGGCGGTTTCATGGAGGTGAATATGAATTGGTAACTCGAATTCTTCTGCCATTGCCTTCGCGGGCTTCAACGAGGCATCTGATACGGAATAAAGCGCATGGGGAGCTAAAGCGGTTTGAATCAGGGGATGGTTTTGAAAAGTTTTATGTACCTCTTTACCTTTATTTAGGTACTCCTCGGCATCCTTGGCCCAAATGGTGGGAAGATCAATGAGAATCAATCCCAATGTGGCACGTATGCCGACTTGATCAGCAATTTCACCCACCACATCGGGAAAAAAGTACATATCATTAAAACAGGTTATGCCACCGCGTAGCATTTCAGCCAGGGCTAACCTAGTACCATCTGCGACAAACTCTCGATCAACATGCGCTTGTTCCACCGGCCAAATGTGTTCTTTTAACCATTCGTTCAAAGGCATGTCGTCGGCAAACCCACGCAATAAATTCATTGCCGCATGGGTATGCGTGTTAATCAAACCCGGAATTAATAGATGTGTTGTCAGACGATGGGTAATACGTGCCGAAAACTGTCTGACGGCCTCGCTACTTGGTAACACGGCGACAATTTTCCCATTTTGTATAGCGATGGCATGTTGTTCATAGACCACGTTTTCGGGTTCTACGGGAATAATCCAGCCTGCATAAATGAGGGTGTCAAGATGTTGCATTAAAGAATCCAATAATCATCATTGAGGGGGGGTATTAGCCCACGATTTTTTTTCACCAGTACGTTGGAAATCTGTGTCAAGGCTTACTGTCAAACCATGTGTGCCTACCGTCACTCGTAGGCCGTTTTAGGGTCGTTTTTAATTTTACTTGATCACATTACGACTAAATCATTGATTTTATTATATTTACTGATTTTGGTGATTCATTTGAAATCAATGAGTTATGTTAAATATGACTTCGTGAATATCGTTATGAAAATAAAAAGTATATCAAAAACACAGAGGTTTTTTGGGTAGTCCCCAAAAAGGAGTGATATAAATATTTTTTTAGCACTCATTAGTTAAACTAAGCCTCTCATGTCGCCATAAGAGACTCGTCTTCAAAACCGTGCTTGAGACTTTTACCTCACACGGCTCCTCTCCTAAGCTTATTTCCACAATTTTCATTGCTTCTTTTACAAT
>QNER01000282.1 GCA_003646175.1 Candidatus Parabeggiatoa sp. nov. 1 | reverse complement strand
CATGCAAAGACGCTGGAAGACGCGGTGGCACAAGCGGCTGCGTTAGCGAATCCGGGCGATGCCGTGTTGCTATCGCCAGCGTGTGCCAGTTTTGATATGTTTAATAATTATGAACACCGAGGAGAAGTCTTTGAAACTGCGGTAAAACAACTTGGTTAAAGAAATTGTGAATTGTGAATTGTATGTGAAGTTCTTCAGGTTACACTAAAGGAACATTTCAAGCCAACCACCACAACCCCGAAGGGCTTACCACCTATCAGTTTTGAAATCTTCAACACCCCAGACACGGAGTTACACGGAGTTTCACAGAGAATTCCTTTGGCTTTATGACTCTGTGAGAGTCTGTGGTACTCGGTGAACTCCGTGTTGAAAATACAAGGATTGAATATAATAAAGGATAGATTATCGCTTTAACCTGTTTTCCAAAAAAGGCGATAAATCGCCTACTACGAACGAACGAACGAACGAACGAACGAACGACTTTTTGGTACTGAATCGGAGATTAACATGAACCGTTTTAAAAAAATACGCATTCAAGGCTTTAAATCCATTGTTGACCAAGAATTTGAGCCGGGGCAAGTGAATGTTTTAATTGGGGCAAATGGCAGTGGCAAAACGGCCTTGTTGGAAGCGATTGGAATGCTCAGTGCGGCAATGAATGGGCGAGTCGATAATGGCGCTTTGCAAGGACGTGGTGTGCGTTTGGGGACACCACAGCTTTATAAATCCGCCTTTAGAGGTGTTGATACTCAACGTATTAGTTTATCTCTCAACTGGCAAGATGAACAAACTCAGGAAAAACTCGAGTATTTTGTCACGCTAGGACATCCTAATAATAAACCAGAACAAGCGTGGTATTATCAAGATGAACACGTTAGTTTGAACGACAAATTGATAAGACAGCGTACTTTGTTAGAAGAACATCAAGACTTTTTGGTGAACAATGTTCAGAAAACAGCAAATGTTCGTCCAACAAAACCGGATCGTGGCATAGGATTTGACGCGGTTTTGAGTGGTGTAGAGAATCACAATCTACAACGCTTATTAGAGGCACTCAAATCATACGCTATTTATACCCCAACAACGCCAGCACTGCGAGATTTGTTCACAGATATCACGCCACTCGAAACCGTTTTTCCCGTGAGTTTTTTTGGCAACCGACTGGCACAAGCGATTGAGTATCTCATAGACATAGAAAATGAAACTTATGGTCATCTGGATTTAGATGACGTGTTAGAACTGCTTGATTGGACAGAAAATGTCGCGGCTGGGACGGCTAATTCAGAAATTCTCTCTCCTTACGTGCCCAGATTACAACAAGTGATTCGCTTTACTGACCGTTTTATGCGAGAAAATAATAATGTGCTAACCGCTTATGATGCCAGCGAAGGCAGTTTGTATGTTTTATTTCTGTTGACTATAGCTGTGCATCCTCATGCCCCGCGCCTCTTTGCCGTAGAGAATTTTGACCAAGCATTAAACCCGCGTTTAGCACGCGCTACTGCGGACTTATTTTGTCAGGCTATTCTTGATAATGATAACCCACGTCAACCGATAGCTTTTTTGACAACCCATAATCCTTTAGTTTTAGATGGTATTGATATTCTTGATGATAGAATTCGTTTATTTGCGATAGATCGTGATAGCAGCGGCTACACCACGATAAACCGTGTCACTGTCACCGAAGAATTATTGGAAAAAGGCAAACAGGGTATGACGCTATCTGATTTATGGGTGATGGGGCTTTTAGGGGGAGTGCCAAGGTTATGAAAAAGTTGACTATTGGCATAGTAGCAGAAGGTCCGACAGATAGCATGTTGTTAGAAGCATTAATTGATATGCTACTTCAATCTAAACATCGTTATCTTGAAATACAACCCAAAAAGTCTAAAACAGGCGGATTTGGCGTACATGGTGGCGGGTGGCATGGTGTCAAACGCTTGCCAAAGATTCTCAAAAACTCAAGACTTATTTTCTTCAGTTGGATATGCTGATTATTCATGTTGATGCTGATGTTGCGCGTGAAGATGAAATTAACTGCGCCATGCCTTGCCCTCCAGCACAAGATACTTGCGACGCACTGGCACAACATGTAATGACTTGGCTAGGCAATCCCGTCACCGATGACAAGTTAGTATTATGTATCCCTTCAGATAATACAGAAGCTTGGATACTTGCCGCGCATGACACTCAAACGCCTTATCATGCTCCGCCTGATAATCCACTCGAATGTGTCCAAAAGCCCGATATGATTATTAGCAATCAACGCTATAAAAAACCTCGTCGTTTGTTAAGAAGAAAAGAGGGCAAACCCAAGAAAACTGAGCGAGATTATCAACACTTGATACCTAAAGTTTTAGAAAACTGGGAAACCATAAAAAATATCTGTCCACAAGCAGCAAAGTTTGAACAAGAGTTGAAAGAAAAAACGCTTATCGTTACAACACAATAACTACAAGGATTGAATATATACTAATGAAAAATGAAAAATGAAAAATGAAAAATGAAGAGATTCATTATAAGTGGATAATTTTACTAGGAATTTTATCAGCTAGGCTTGATGTCATTTTCACGGATTTGAAGTACGTTCCGTATAATAAAAAATAGAACTCGATGATCAAGTTTTTGATGGTTAGCCCAAAGTGCTTGGGGATAAATCCCCAAGCTAAAAGCTCAAGGAGGCTTTTGCAGACTAACGCCCCCCGGCGCGTGGGCAGTGCCCTTTAGGGCACTTGAGCTTTGAGCCAGTAGCTCAAGCTACTGGCGGTAGTGGAAAACTTGATCATCGAGTAGAAGGAAAAAGCTTCAACCTATTTTCCAAAAAAGGCGATAAATCGCCTACTACGAACGACGAAATCTCTAAAAGGCGATAAATCGCCTACTGGCACTGGGGTCATTGGATGGGATTGCTTCTAGGTATAAGGTACAAGGGGAAAGGTACAAGGGGAAATAGATTTGGCAACCTTTCTTCCGTTTCCCCTTTCCCTTTAGCCTTTCACATAGAACTAATCCCATTGAACGATCCCAGTGCATGCGGTTGGAATAGGTGGCAAATTTGAGTTATAATATTAAATTGTATTATCTTATGACAGAAAATTTATGAATATTTTATTTGTTTATACCGTTTCCTACGCACCACCCCCACCAGCGAAACCACTTATTGACTGGACAGAAATCTCATTTGGTATTTCTTACCTTGCTTCCGTATTGGAACATGCAGGCCACAAGATACAGCTTGTGGTACTTAGACGAGAGCAATTTCAAAATGAAATTGATAGAGTTCTTCAAGACTTCCAGCCAAGGTTGCTTTGTTTCACACCTGTGGCGACGGAATATTCCTTTGCAGAAAAAATTGCACAGTATTTCCGTGATAAAATTCCGCAAGCATACCAAATCATTGGTGGAGCACATGCTTCGCTACAGCCCATGGAGGTTTTAAAAGGCCCATTTAATGCTGTTTGTATTGGCGAAGGTGAGAGTGCCATAGTAGAATTAGTCAAGTTTCTTGAAAATGAAAAACAACCCACACTCATCCCTAATTTGTGGATTAAACAGGGTAATTCAATTGAAAGGAACGCCACGAGACCATTGATACAACAGCTTGATGAAATACCCTTCCCACATCGGGAAATGTGGCGACCCTGGGTAGAAAACAATACCAAACACTCCCTTCTTTTGGGCCGTGGATGTCCTTTTACTTGCACCTACTGTTGTAACCATGCACTGAGAAAACTTGCTGATGGGAAATATGTGCGGTTTCGATCTCCATCAAAGGTTCTTGAGGAAGTTTATTGGCTTTGTGAAACATTTTCTGATCTGTCAGAAATCTACTTTGAAGTAGAAACAATCACGGCCAAGCAAAAATGGGGTATTGAGTTGGCTGATTTGTTGGAGAAGTTTAATGCTTCGATACCAACCCCCTTAAAATTTGGTGTCAATGTAAGTATACTTCGCAAAAAGCGGCTTAATAAGTTGTTTGAAGCCCTAAGTCGTGCAGGTTTTAGTTATATAAACGTCGGTATTGAGTCTGGGAGTGAGCGAGTCAGGCAAGAAATTTTAAGACGTAATTATACCAACGATGATCTGATAACGGCCTTTGAAGATGCCCGCCATGTTGGACTGAACATCAATGCTTATAATTTAATCGGTTTACCAGGGGAAACCCCCGATGATTTTCAACAAACCATCGAAATCAACCGTAAGTGTCTTCCCGATGAAAACCGTTTATCAATATTTTACCCCTATCCGGGCACCGATCTCCACAAAGTTTGTGTTGAAAGGGGTATTAAGCTGCAATATCAAGAGGATAATGCCGAAAGATTTCGTGCCCACTTGGAATTACCTGAATTCCCAAACCGGAAAATAGAACACTACTTTAGATGGTTTGACTTTTTAGTTTACAAAGGCAAAAGGCCTTTGCCAACACTTTTAAATGACTATCTCTGGAAGACGATGGCAGCGCATCCTCAGTTCACGCGCTGGTATCGTCGTTACACCAATCAAGGTGTACTTTTTGTGTTGAAGCGTTCATTGAAATATTTTATCTTGTTTTTTTTAAAAAAGCATTGATATACTAGTACGCTGTCAATTTGGTTTTGTCTGGTACGTCAAACGCACATCAAACGTTCAACGTGCGCGTTGGACGCACCTACCCGACAAAAGAAGTTTGACAAGGTACTAGGGCGTGTCATCAATTAAAATGGTTGACAAAAGCGTTGATTTATGTTTTTAGGACTTACGCATTGACAAACTCCATTTTTTGTTTTCATGAGAAATCTCATAGGGTTATGAAAATTTTACCCCCGATAAAATCGGTCAAAATTGACCGAAAACGACTCATCCAAAATTTGTAATGCCTTGTATTTAAAATGGCTCATGAAATTGGTCATCTGTCAATGCGTAAGTCCTAGTTTTTTAAATTAAAAAAAAAACTAAGCTATACTCAAAAAGGGAACAAATTGGACTTTTTGAGAACCCTAAACAACTTAAGTAACTACCGAAAAGCCCCTTTGGTGCGATATTAATAACGTGAGTTAGACTTATTTTTCAATAATTTATATTAATTTTATATTAATCAATAGGTTGAAGTTAAATAATTGAATAAAAACTCTTTTTTTACAACTAAACCCTTAACATTAATACGTCAAAACTTGAAAATTGTGGGCCATAGAGTGAAATGAGTCAGTCAAGCTTTTTTTAACTGATTGATTTAAAAGTTATTATAAATAGTTGATATAATTGATAATTAGTTTACTCACTGATATTTAAAGTCGAGTTCACGTTAATATCGCCTGTGTAGCTACCAGGAAATCCAAGTTATGGCCATGTTGAGTATAATAAAATAACTGATGCTGCTAGGTAAATGCCTCCTAAGAAGTTTAATGAACGCTTATCGTAGCGAGTTGCAATGCAACGGAATTGTTTGAGTTTTGCAAACAAATTTTCAACCAAGTGACGGGCTTGATACAAGGCTTTATCGTAAAAACGTGACTCTAAACGGTTTGCTTTTGGAGGAATGACGACTTCAATACCCCGTTGTGTCAAGGGAAGTCTAACTCCTTCTTCAGCATCATATGCTTTGTCAGCCAGTACAGCGAGGGCTTCTATTTGAGGCAGCAAAACGTCTGCACCTTGTAGATCAGAGGCTTGTCCAGGTGTTAAAAAAAAACCAGTTGGGTTGCCTAAAGCATCAACTACCGCGTGGATTTTGGTACTCAACCCACCAGCACTACGGCCAATATCTTCTTGTAAGGACGTGCTATGCATAGCTCCGGCGCTATGTTGGTGTGCACGGACTATGGTTGCATCTATCATTGCGTATTCATTGTCTGCATCCTCAATCAAAACTTTAAAGACCCTTTCCCATATCCCTTTTTTTGACCAACGGCTAAACCGGGTATGCACGACTCGAAAATCTCCAAATCGCTCTGGTAAGTCTCTCCAAGGTATTCCCGCCCGGTAGCGATAGATTACCGCTTCCACGAATAGCCGATTATCTCTGGCAGTCACTCCAACTGTCCCTTCCTGTCCAGGTAGCATCCCTTTTATTCTGTCCCATTGATCATCCCTTAATCCATAGCGTTTTGTCATTTTTTTCCTTTAGCTTTTTCGGTTTTCAATTTTGGCTCTCTTAATAGATGCACATTTTACACAAAATGTCAATTTTTTAATTGATGACACGCCCTAAGTACCGAAGCACAAATTTTAAGGTATTTTGTAGGGGGCCGGCAATGCCTTTTTTTGCCCACCACTATGCAAAGGTGGGCAACCAAAAAAATTACAACAAATTTATGGTTCAGTACTTAATAGGTTATAAGTACCCGTGCAGGTATTTAAAAAAAATAAACATAACAAAAACAATTACTTTTGTGCCCATAAACCTTTCAAACTCTTGCACGGGTATTTATCATAATCATTCACAACCCTACCATGGGCGGGGGGGCGAAACTCGCCCTCCTTGAGTTTCATGCCATGCCTGTCGGAGTAGCTTCCGCACCATTTTGGAATAGGCCGCTTTCTGTTGTTTTTGAGCTTGCTGACTCAGACCATTTTTTAAAGCGCGTAGCCAATGCCATAAGTTTTCTATTTGCATCCATAACCATGCCGATAAGGCACCATGGTGTTTGTGGTAAAACAATAAAATACTTCGTATTTGCCACAAAATGAGTGCTTTACCGGTAGCAGACATTGTCAAGTGTTTTAAACTTTTAGATGATTCTCCGCCTAGATGCACAACAACTACGTCTGGCCAATACCAAATATTATAACCAGCATATTTAATACGGCGGCATAAGTCAGTTTCTTCGCAATAAAGAAAAAATCTTTCATCAAAATAACCAACTTTTTCCAACACCCGACGCGGTATAATGAAAAATGCTCCCGGTACCCAATCTACTTGAGCGGCAATGTCATGATCGGCCCAAGTGCGATCAACGCGCCCAAAAAATCGCGAATGAGGATATTTAGCTGCCAACCCAGAAATGGTGAGAAAATGATTAAGCAAGCTAGGAAACATTCGTGCAGAAGGTTGCCAAGCACCATCTTGGCCTACCAAACGTGCGCCACCGACTCCAATGGTAGAATCCGCTTGCATATAAGCTAAGGCTTTTTCAAGTGCTTGTGGCTTCAAAAATGCATCCGAGTTGAGCAATACCATATAATGCCCTCGTGCTTGAGTAAATCCCAGATTATTTGCTGCGGCAAATCCTAAATTTTCTGTGCTACGAATTAACTGCATTTCTGGAAATTCACGTTCAACCATGTCTGCCGAACCGTCTTGGGATGCATTGTCAATCACGATAGTTTCATAACTAATATCACCAGCTTCTCTCCTCAATGTTTGCAAGCATTCTCGCAATAAGTGACAGGTATTAAATGACACAATGATCATTGACATGTCGGGAGTATCTATAGTCATTATTGAGTATTCCTTCCTTGTGGACGGTGTTTCACGTTTTGTACGCAGCCAAGCGGAAATTTGATGTGCTGTTTTAATCAAGCGGGGCAATTGAGTCAGTTTCCAAAGAATCTAAAATGGTACATTGGCTAATATGGCTAAATCTTTAAAAGTGCCACCGCCTACCCACAGCAAGCGTCGGGTGGGTGCGCCAAGCACGGAAAGGCGATAAATCGCCTACTACGTACGAACGCCTACTACGAAGTGTAAGCTTTTCTGTTTTATGCCGTGCTAATAAGATGTCATAAAGAGCCACTTTATCTTGATTCATCGTACTTTGTGCTATTTGCCATAAAACATCGTCAGATAAACGTGCCATTGATTCAAGTTCAATTCGAGAATTAAAGGGTAAATCTTCTTCAACTTCTGGCGGCAAACTTTGCGACAGTATTTGAAAAACAACCTCATTTAACGGACGTGTTTGTGCTTGGCTCCGTAGATGCTGGTAAATGGGTTCCGGTAAAGTGAGCGTAACCGTATGATCAGTCATAATCTGTGTCCTAGTCTCAGTAGTTGAGAATGATGCTAAAAATGCTCGCCTTTGGTGGGCCAGCTCGTCGTAGGCGATTGCTCGCCTTGAAGGGGCCATTCTCAACTACTGACTCTGTTACTTGAAAGTGGTGTCTTATGCTTGACTTTGTCGTTAACATTCATGGTTGTGGCCTTTTTAAAAGTTAAAAAATGTTGAGTGTGAGAGTTTTAGTTAAAAAAAACACTCGGTGATACTCGAAAACGCTTACTTAGTGCGTCAACTTGTTGCTTATTCATTAGCGACGAAAGGCCAATAATTCACAATTTATTGAAGTAATGGTATCATTTTTTTTGCACGGAGTCCAAGATTTATCCGGAGTCCAAGATTTATCCGGAGTCCAAGATTTATCTTGGACGTCCAAACTAAAGTTTGGACTCCTAAGTCGGAGTCCTAGATTTATCCGGAGTCCAAGATTTATCTTGGACGTCCAAACTAAAGTTCCTCGTGGGGATTATAGTCACTGGGCATTTGTGCCACTAATTCTGCTTTCGAGGCCTCGAAAAGTGTATTTACCTTTTCCTTGAGCAGTGGGTTTGATAATAATTTCTCCAGGTCTCACGGTAATGAAAACCTCATCACCTTCAGACAGTTGGGCTTGATTAAGTATTT
>QNER01000281.1 GCA_003646175.1 Candidatus Parabeggiatoa sp. nov. 1 | reverse complement strand
ATTACTTTCAAGAAGACAATATGCCACCTCCAGGAGTTTATGTATTCTATGCAGGACTGGTGCAAAGAGGTAAAAACCCTTTGGAAGATATTTTTGGGATGTGTTCAGAACATGCTACAGAAACAACTGTTGTAATAGACAGAAAAGTTGGACAGTAGCTAAGCAACAGCAATGTTTTTCAATGTTTTTATTTTACACGTTGGCATTTTTATGATATGCCAACGTGTAAAATTAGTTTTCCTTTTCACAAGGATTAGTAAAATACGTTCACTACTAAGTATAACGTGCAACGTATTGTATTGTTTTTAAGTTTTTTATTTTCACAGTTCATTCTGGCTTGTGATGTTTTGTTTAGCATGGGTAAAATGACCAATGAACATATAAAAACATCATGTCAATTCCAAGATTAAGGAGAAAAATTGTTCATAAAATCAGTCAATAATAATGTGGCATTTTGGATTGTATTTATTAGTTCTGTATTAGGTACATTTAAGGGCAGTCTAACATGGGCTACAACCACGACAGTCGCTATGGAAGTTATGCTTGATAAATCCCAAATAGTCGCTGGGGAATTTGTCAATGTAACAATAAATGGGTTGAATGATCAAAACAAGGTTGATCTTTTTGGTGAAAAAGACGGTTCAACCATTAAGGCAGTGATCACAACTATCAAAGGAAAAATTAAGGGAGGTGACCTTATTGAGAAACTACCAGATGAAAAAAAACGCTTTAGGCTTAATCAAGGCGAGGTAGTTGTTACAATTTCTTATACTTCTGCCTGGGCAACTGGTACCGATACGCTGACCATAGAGTTAGAAGAACATCTTCCGTATTTGGATAGAGTCAATACAATCGCTTCGGTAACCAAGACAATCACTATTGTTAAATGTAAGGGCGTTATTCGCATTGAACCCACCCACTTGAATTTTGACAACACACGACAGGGGCTACGTGTAAAGAAAAGAGACAACAATGTCATTATAAACGCGCCCCTAGATAGAACCTTATTGTTAAAGCGTGGTAACGTCACACAAAATGAATCAAATAGCATCATCAATATTGATGATGCTATAAAGGGCAGACTCGAAAAACGTCATATACTGATACAATTTGAACGATTGCCGACCCTTCAAGAACGTACTGCTTTAGCAGATCAAGGTATCCGACTATTAAGTTATGTGCCCAATTTATCCTATTGGGCTTCTATTGATAGTAAAAATGCTATAGAACATGGTAATGTCACTGATACAGTAGAAACCGCAGGTGGTATTAAATGGGCATGAATACCAGAGACTAAGTATAAGATCGCTCAAGCAATTGAGGATAAGAACTTTCCTGACAATGCGATATATGAAGATGGCAGTGTAAAAGTGCTTGTGACTGTATTTAATGGTGTATCACCGGCTGAAACCATTCAAGCCATTCATAGCTTAGGTGAAGAAATACAACCCCCTGAACAGGTTGCGGCTAATGTCTTTGCAGTGCGTGTTCCCCAAAATGCCATTGAAGAGTTAGCAAGTTTGGACGAAATCAAATGGGTAGAACCTTATCCTCTCCCCAATACGACGGAAAATAACATCGCATCCGAGAGAATTAACGTTGATAAAATACGGCCGGCACCCTACAACCTGCAAGGCAAGGGAATACATGTTGGTGTTTGGGATAAGGGTAGTGTGTGTCATACCCATGAGGATTTGGCAGGAAGGGTAACAATAGAAGAAGATCATGTTTCTGTCGATAAACATGCCTGTCATGTCAGTGGAACCATTGGTGGTGCTGGGAATATAAATCCAAAGGGAAAAGGTATGGCACCTCAAGTACATATTCATTCATTCGATTGGAATGACGAAATATCAGAGATGCCGAAAGCAATGGGCCAAAACATTGTCATTTCTAATCATTCTTATAGTCGTCCCACCGGGTGGCATTGTAACGGTAACGAAGAAGAATGTGACGAATATGACGAATACCTGAAATATGAAGACTTTTTTGGTCAATATAAAACGACAACAGCCTTATGGGATCAGATTGTATTTGAGACGGGTTTATTAGTGTTTAAATCGGCGGGTAATGAGCGTGATGATGGACCTGGTAGTTGTCCAAGTGATACAAATGATACGGATTTTGATTGTGATGGGCCTTATGATTCCATTCCAAGCCGAGGTGTAGCAAAGAATATTGTTACGATAGGGGCAACAACTGACGAGAACGGTATGACTGCTTTTAGCAGTTGGGGACCAACCGATGATGGTAGAATCAAACCTGATTTATGTGCTAATGGCGACAGTTTGACTTCTACGGCACTTGATAATACTTATCGTTCTGAAAGTGGTACTTCTATGGCAAGTCCGAGTGCAGCAGGGGCTGCGGCCTTATTGTTTGAACATTTTAGAAATATCACTGGTGCTGATCCAACAGTTGCCACTATGAAGGCATTAATGATACATGGCGCATCGGATTTGGGCAGAGTTGGGCCCGATTACGAATATTGTTGGGGTTTGATTAATGCACAAGCAAGCACTGATCTGATTACCCAACAGGCTTGGCGAACTGGTAGACTTTTCACGGGAGGCGATACTCAAACCTTTCGTATTAGGGTAACGGATACCACAACTCCCCTTCTTAAAGTCACGTTAGTCTGGACTGATCCAGATGCAACTCAAAATACTGAAAAATCATTGGTGAATGACCTTGATCTGGTTTTGGAATCACCAGACGGAATGCCATTCTTACCTTGGGTGTTAGGGGGATTGGAGAACGCTACGATGATGGCTACACCGGGTAGAAATGATGTTGATAATGTTGAGCAAGTCGTCGTGAAGAATCCTCAAGAAGGGATTTGGACTATTCGAGTCAAAGCACATAGATTGCCAAAGCTTCCACACGGTTCTCAGGCATTTTCCGTGGTAGGGACTGGCATTACAGAGTCACAAGAATCTCAACAATTGACTGTTTATAACGATGGAATGGATGAATTATTCGTGTCCTCAATTGAATTAGAAGATATCACTTATGCTCAGGGAATTGTTGTGGCACCGACCAATTTCTCTATTCCATCAGGCAGTTCTCGCACGGTAACTGTGACCATAAACGACACAAAAATGCAGATTCAAACAACAACGCGACTATTGGTAAAAGACGCTTGTAGAAATCTTTATCCCAACGGTATTGTTGATATTGTGGTAAAACGTCAAATTATTGTAGATACGGACGCTGATGGTATTTTTGATTACAACTACACTTTTCCCACCAAACCGAATGAATGGGAAGATACAGATGGCGATGGTATTGGTAATCATGCCGATATGGATGATGACAATGATGATATACCAGATAGCTATGAAGATAACAAAGTCTATTTAAACTCAATTGACACCAATGATGCAAATGAAGATCAAGATGGTAATGGTCGTACTAATAGAGACGAATATCGAAGAGGTAAATTATTGCATTTGGGTGCGTCTGTTACAAGGCTTGATGGAGAAAAACTTGAAGATGACAGTACCAATGCTCAGTTTTTGGGTGGTGTTTCTGTCAACAACGATGTGTTTTTGTCAAAAGCGACTCAGAAGTTGTCAGAATCCGTAGAAATTCTTGGTACTATTAAGGTTGATCCTAATCATCAGGGGCAACCTGCTGAAATTATGGTCGTTGGCGTTTATCAGCTACCTGATAATACGGAGCCTTTCTTCTTATTGGACGAAAATGCTCAAATACAGACATGGGATGGAAATCCCGCTACATTAGTGCCGTTTCAAAGAAAGGATAGCTTAGAAGCTGTGCAACATCTGACTATTTTCTACAGTGATGATGGTTTGCCAATTGGTACATTGCACATATTCTTTGGTTATCGTTTAACCGATGGAACCGTGATTTACAATGAGCAACCCATTACTACAATAGTAGAATAAACTTTTCGGAGTCCAAACTTTAGTTTGGGCATACAAACTAACGTTTGGACTTCACCTAATTTTCCCAAGGAGACATGCAATGAGGGCGAAACATCGTTTGTCTAACTCCCATCGATTGATGATACCCACTATGACAACTATGTTGATGGCTGGGGTTTCTGTTCATGCAGAAGAATTTGCTAATGACGTTATTATTCCTCCGAATCACGTCGCATTGGATAACCCATCAGACGCGAGAACGCAAATGCAAATTTATTATGCCTTGATGGCTGGACAGGCAACTATCACTTTCCTTAATAACAAACAAGCACCAGACAAGATGGTGTCAGAAGAAGTTTTCAATGGTTTTGTTGAACCTTTATTACAGAATTGGACCGATCCCATAATACAAAACATCCGTTATAAGTCCACTGAGCAATGTTTTGTTATCACAATGCACACTGGTAGTTTTGTGGAACAAACGCTCCGAGACAAAAAACTTCCTTACCGTTTTGTCAAGAACAAATGGGTACCTGATCGATGCAATTTCAATGCGTCAGATGTTGTTAACGTTAGTTATGTTGGTTCAATAAAACCGCCGGGCGACATAGAGCTGGAGGAGTGCTTGAGGTTGATTGAAGAATCTGTTCCAAATATAAATATCGATTTTTCTAAGCTCTATTTTTCTAAGCTAGAGGTGGAGGGGTGCTTGAGGCATATTGAAGAATCTGTTGCAGATATCGATATTTCTAAGTACTGCATGGGAAAAATTACAGACCATTGTGATAGGATTGGAAAAGATGACAATTACCAAGGAATCGGAGCATCAAGCTGGGGATACAAGCTAGGACGAAAAGAAACTTGGCCAGATAAACGGTGGTGTCCAGCATGGCTGGATTTTGTGGGCACACCAACCACGCTAAAATAGTGTCATGCAAGGAAACTTTGCATTCTACTAAACCAGTGTGCAAGGGAACCTTGCACTCCAAATTCATCAACGCAAGGCGAGGGTAAAATATGATGTTTGAAGAGAGCAACATCATGAAAACCAAAAGACTACAGTCGGCTATTTTGGTAGCCTTAACAACCTTAGGTGCAGCGTCACGGGCTGAAATAGTGCTAGACGGTACGCTAGGCTTGAAGGGTGCATTGATTGGCCCGAATTATTTGATTAAAGACACAATGGGACAACAAGTAGGCGGTAATTTGTTCCATAGTTTCGAGTCATTCACGGTCAATACTGGTGAAACGGCAGCTTTTACCGGCCCTGACTCTGTGAGTAATATTATTAGTCGAGTCACTGGTAATCAAGCCTCCTTCATTAATGGGCAATTACGTTCTCAAATTCACAATGCCAATATGTATTTTTTGAATCCGAATGGCATATTATTTGGCGAACAAGCAAGATTAGATATTCAAGGCTCTTTTCATGTCAGTACGGCTGATACCCTTTATTTAGGAAAAGAAGGACGCTTTGATGCGAGTACGCCAAGCAATAGTTTCCTAACAATGGCTCCCCCGAGTCGCTTTGGTTTTTTAAGCAATACGCCTGCTGAAATCACTGTACAAGACAGTTTGCTTCAAGTGCCAGAGAAAAAGACTTTATCCATCATCGGTGGTAATTTGCAGATTGAAAATGCGGCATTATATGCACCTGATGGACAAGTCAATCTGGTTTCGGTTGCGTCTACCGGTGAAGTTATCCCGGGAATATCTAACACATCAAAAAAGTGGGGGACAATAACACTGTCACAATCTCCGGAAATTGGGTTTAAAAAAATAGGTAACATGGACATTGCCAATGTCGATACGACTGGTGTGAATGGTGGGCATATATTTATTCAAGGCGGAAAATTTTTTTCATCTAGGGGATATATTGCTTCACAAGTCGCTCCCGGCACTCAAAAAAACGTGGGAAGTATTACTATTGAAGCACCAGAAATAACATTACAGGATAAAAGTGCTATCGATACAAATACTTATGGCAATGGTGACAGCGGCAATATAACCATTACGGCAACGGAACGCTTGAGCATGAGAGATGGAAGCGGTATTTCCGTTGCTTCAGCACCGGAAACAAGTGGTCATGCCGGTAATATTCACTTGAAAGTTGGGCAATTGACACTGCAAGAGGATAGTTTTCTCAATAGTGGTACATTGGGTAGTGGTACCGGCGGTGATATCACTATTACAGCAAATCAGGGTATTTCACTTTCAGGCAGTAGGATATCAAGTACTGTTGGTAACCGTTCCACAAGTAACTCAGGTAATGGTGGTGACATTCACATTACAGCACCTCGTTTATAAATAAACGCTCATAGTGTTGTGCAAACAGGAACCTTTGCAGAGACAGATGGTAATGCCGGCAATATTTGCTTAAACGCAAATGAACTAATAATTGATAAAGGTACTATCATTAGTTCAACATTGGGCAATCGCAGGGGGGGTAATATAGATATTTTCAGCACTGATGTAAAGATGAATGATGGATCTATTAAAGCGAGAAGTATTGGTGGCTTAGGCGATGCCGGCTCAATTAGTCTGACAGCCAAAACAATTTCGCTCAATGATCTCAGTATCATCTCTACTTCAGCAACTCAAACGGGTGGTGGTAATATTGAAGTTCAAGTACATGATCACCTCCATTTATTCGACAGTGGTATTACTGCCCGTACTCAAGGCAACCAACCGCATCATAGCGGTGGAAATCTCACTATCCGTAAACCGCAACTTTTAACGCTCAATAATAGCCAACTACTTGCCAACGCTTATGCCGGCAACGGGGGCAATATTAGCATTATTGCCGGGCATTTTATCCAATCAAGTGACAGTTTGCTGAGTGCTTCTTCCGAGTTAGGCATAGATGGCAACATTACCATTGACTCTTCGATAGAAGATTTCAGTGACATTCAAGTCTTACCCTCAAAATTTGGGGATAAACCCAAATTACTCAACAACCGTTGCGCGATTCGTTCACGTCAAGGATTCAGCACCTTTAGAATTACCACACGAGACGTTTTACCAGTCAGTCCTGAAGATTTGCGATAAATTGGGTAATGGGTAATAGGTAATGGGTAATAGATAATTGGTAAAAGGGTAGTCAACCCTTTTTAATTGCTCCCAAGTTCATCAATTATAATTAATTGAATTAACTTCATTTTTAACCGTAAAAGAACTCATTTATTTTTGTTTTGAAAGTAGCTACCAGAAAATGATGGATATCCCATTACCCATTATCTATTATCTATTACCCATTACCTATTACAAGGAGATAACTTTTTGCGTTCATTAAGATTAACTGTGCGTAGATTTTTTCAGGGGTGGAACACCGATTGTTTTTATGTTGTCCACGTTTAGTGAAACGGTGGCAATCTTTGCCGCGTTTTTTCCGTAAACTCACGACAAATTTGATAATAGGTTTAAGCATCACCGGGTTATTGCTGACTTTTCGCCATTATCCTTGGCTGATGGATACTGAAGATGCCAGCATGGATTGGATGATGCAAATCCGTCAGCAAATCATCCCCCCTATGCAGGAAAAAAATGTCCCCCCTTTTGTGTTGTTGGACATTGATGAACAAACCCACCAAGCTTGGGGTGAACCTTTGTTTACACTGCGTAATCATTTAACGCATTTAATTGAGGCCGCTGTCAAAGCTAAAGCCCGTTTGATTGTAGTGAACATTGATGTAAGTCAAGCCACACCGGTTGAAACATCATCACTCCACCCTGATGATCACGTTTTGAAAACGTATTTGGCTAACTATGCAAGCCAATGCAAAACGCACCCAGATAAATCTGCTTGTCCACCTATTATTCTGCTTCGTGCTTTTCGTGCTTTACCTAATCTTGTTCAGTGCCACGCACTGGTTTTTGGGAATACGTGGTGGCGCAAGCTTCGCCTTATGTACAGTGGGCATCGTCGCGATTTTATCGATCTTATGATTATATGGTAAGGCGTTGGCAATTGTGGCAACCGATTTGCATTGATCAACAGCCTACGGTTATTCCCTCAATTGAATTATTAGCAATGGCACTCATTCAAAAGTGTAGTGCTGCGCAGACATTGGCAGCTTTAACCTCATTCAAACCAGAAAATTGCGACGGCAAGCATGAACCCTCACAACTGTCTTTACCTGAGACTGTCAAGATTTGTCAATTAGACATCGATACCAATATACGAGGGGTTCACCAGCGAATTATGTATAGTATTCCTTGGTTGGACAACCATCAGCCCCCCCCGTTTGCCTCATTTTGTGCGTGACGAGGCAGGTGTGCCTATCCTGACGATTCTTGCCGCTCAGGCTTACGCGAAATCACCGCCCGCTGCCAATTTGGAAGCCCTGACTGACAGCATTGTCGTCATTGGCGGTAGTTACCGTGATGGGCGCGATATTTATTTGACTCCGCTAGGCAATATGCCCGGTTCATTAATAATCATTAATGCTATTCATTCCCTCTTGCAATATAACATCATTGATCCGTTACCAATAGGGGCTAAGATTATGTTAATAGCAATATTAATTTTTTTTATGAGCCTTGCCTTTGCCCGTTTTACCCCCGGTAAAAACCTTCAAGGTTTGGCAAACCTTCAAGGTTTGGCGCAATTTCAATGAGTTTCGTCAACCCCGGTAAAAACCTTCAAGGTTTGGCGCAATTTCAATGAGTTTCGTCAACCCCGGTAAAAACCTTCAAGGTTTAGCAAACCTTGAAGGT
>QNER01000280.1 GCA_003646175.1 Candidatus Parabeggiatoa sp. nov. 1 | reverse complement strand
GTTTTGAAGCTTGGCGGCTATGCCTCTGACACGTTGCTCTAATTCGGCATAAGTCAGATTGATTTCCTCAGTTTCGCCATCTTTGAGAAAGGTATAGCCAATTTGATCGGGTTGGTTTTGCGCTCTTTTATTCAGTAATTCTATTAATGTTGTCGGCATGTTTTTAGGCATAAGAATTAAGCTACGGTTTTTGGTCGTGATGCAATGTGGGTGATGGAATCCAAACTTTAGTTTGGGCTACCCTGCCAAACTAAAGTTTGGACTCCTAAAAACATATCACCTACATTTCGGGACTACCTTTTTACGGCATAAAATCGCTAGAAAACTCCAAAATCACCCGATAGGCTGTTTGAAGGTAAGAAGATTTTTCCATAAAACTTGCGGTACCTGCAAAGAGTAAATGGAATGTGCGCCACAATTCTTCATTTGACTGTTTAAGCACTTCGGCCTTCTTCTGTTCCCAACGCTCTTTGACCCCTTTGGACCAGAGATAGTAATTACGACGATCATTATGGATACCCACGATTTCAAAAGGCGAGTTTCGTACCGCGTCGATGAATTGAGGCATAAAAACCAGTCGAAACTTTCCAGGCCAGATATATTTGGTGATAAAGCTGACCGTACCAAAAGAGTGTTTTTCAGAAGCGAAATCCAGATAAACCCGTCCACCGGGTTTGAGCCAATTTTAGATAGTTTTCATTACCCGTGGATAATCCGATAAATCTTCAATAACTCCCATCATGGAAATGCCATCATACTTTTTGGACGGTTTCCAAGAAAAAAAGTCATGATAATGGACTTGGGCATTGAAATGGTTTTCCTTGATTAAGTTTTCGACATACTGCTTTTTATGCTGAGACAAAGTAATGCCAGTGACCTGAACTTGTCGGCGTGCCGCATAACGCAAAAATCCGCCCCACCCACAACCGATTTCAAGTAGTGAGTCATTTGGTTTGAGCTGTAAAGAACGAAAAGCAAATTCTAATTTCCGTTCCGCCCCGGCTTCTAAGCTATCCTCATCATTTTCATAGATGCCCGGTGTATAAGTATTGTAATCAGAATCAGCCGCTAACAACTGGAGATTGTTAGAATCGTAATGTTTGGCGATCCAACTAGGATTACAGTTTTTCCGCCCCAACAGCAATGGTTTAAGATGCCGCCATGTCTTAATCCAGATATTTCTGTCAGAGAAAAGCTCTCCTTGGAACGAGACGGCTTTAATAAGGTATCCCCCTATATCAATGTTACCAAAGATGTAGGCTTCTGCTATTTGCAATTTGTTTAGCGACTTGAAGGCGCGTACACCGGCTTGATTACGGAGATACAGTTCAAAGATAGGTGCGCCCTCTCCTACCGGTATTGTTACCCAGTTAGGCGTATGTACTGCAAATGCAACCGGCTCACTACCATGCTTAGAAACGTATTTTGAAGCTTGAGTGTTTAACAAATGTGTTAACTTCATGTTGTTTTCCGGTGATAAACTTGTTAATAAAAATAATAATATACCATCCAAGGGCAACCACAAGGGGTTGCCCCACGGGTGGTATATTAAATTGTAGGGGCTATCCCTTGTGGTTGCCCCACGGGTGGTATATTTCATCAGACAACCAAGGAATCAATCCGTTTTTTTCAGAAAGAAGATGTACTATTATGATTTACGCGACTGTTGGTTTTTCAACTTTTCAATCTCCTTTTTTGCATACTGGTATCCGACTTCGACAAGTTCTTCAAGCGCACTGATTTCTAGTAAACCAAATCTATCAACGGGTGGTCGAAGGTAAAGATCAGCATCCGCTTTAACCCTGTTGGCTCTTTGACTACTACTCAGTAGAGTGGCTGCTAATATGACATTCAAGATAGAAGGCGTTTTAATAGATTGCTTAAAGGGCTAAATTCGACTCCATAACACTTTCCAAGGCGAAGGGATTTTATCGTAATCCATGGTTAAATTGGTTTTTCCACCCACATCAACCACAATGATTGTATTGCAGAATTGTCGCATAACATCTCCAGGTAGATTGTTAAGTATACCCCCATCTACGAGTAAATTGTGGTTCATTAACACCGGTTCTGAAATCCCAGGGATAGCACCACTTGCTTTAAGTGCGTCTCTCAAGAGTCCTTGTCGGTGGACAACCATTTCAGAAGTCGTTATATTACTGGAAATACAGAAAAAATTTGTCCACAGATCTTCAATTTGCATATCCCCCAAGCCCATCTTCAAAAGAGCATCAAGTTTTTTGCTGCCCATCAATGAAATGATAGGTAAGGTATATTCCTTAAAGGGATTTTTAGCGACTCCTTTTTTGTTGATGTCAATGAACGTTTCTTTATCCCAATCAGCAGCACATTGCGCCCCTACTATAGCACCCATGCTAGTTCCACCAATCATATCAATCGGTACGCCTGCTTCCTTGAATGCTAAAAATACACCAAAATGTGAGAGACCACGCGCACCACCTCCCCCCAATACTAAACCCGTCGCACGTCCACTGAGAAAACGGGCTAAACGTTCAAAGTCAGCCTCTCTATCCCAACGAATATGGTGGTGATTTTTGACGGGCCACGCCGACAACCATTGTTGAGTGCCAGAGGGTTCTTGGCTACCATCGGGATGTAATAGAACTAAAATGCGACTGACATTGGTGGTTATGCACTCTGCGTTTAGCAAGGCGATTTTCATATCGTCTCTTGGAGCCGGATTTGTGGTATCTGCTACCAGTAAAATTTGGTCAGCCCGCCTAATACACCATTTTGTCCAAGCTGTGATTGTCATGTCAGCTTGGTAGACAATGAAGCGATATTTGCTTTCTTGTTCATCCAACCAAGTGATCAATCTAATGCTCTGAGGATTTGGGGGGGACAATTGGGCAGCCCCGGTCATTTCCATCAAACTCTCTACGCGAACACTCGTCAAATGCAGTGTCGATTCAAAAGCCGACAGTGCCGAAACTAGGCGGTGAGAAAAATCCGTCAAAGGGACATCAGGACTCACGGAAACAATGGCTATGTTGACCGTTGTGTTGTGTACGGGTGACGAATCGAGTTGTTTTCGTAGACGACTAGCGATAGTTTTGGTAATCGCCATCATCATCTCGGGATTTTGCTTGATAAGATGTTCAAACGCGGATTTAGATAACTTCACCAAGTCACAGTCGCGCAGCGCATAGACACTTGTTGTTCTTTTCTCCCCAGTCAACAACGCAATTTCGCCAACACTTTCACCTTGGAATATCTCATATATGAACTGCTCAAAGCCCTTCTCGTCGGAAACGAATGCCTGAAGGCGACCACTGACAACGATGTATAAGCTATCGCCAACGTCTCCCTGCCGAAACAGGGGGGCACCGCGTCGAAGATGAATCCACTCTACTTGGGTCTCAATTTCTCGATAGGTCATATTAGGCCCAAACAGATTGGGCAAAATAGTCACCAACTGGCTATGGCGCAAACGCTGGTTAATGACACTAGCCATTTTTTGTAGCACCTCAGGGGATTTCACCACCAAGTTTTCAAAAGCTGCCTTAGGTAGTTTGACCAATTGAGTATCGCTCAAGGCAACGGCACTAGCGGTGCGCTTACCACCCGCTAATAGTTGTATTTCGCCAATAATCTCACCCGCGCCGATTTTGCTCAAAACGACTTGGTTACCATCTTCTTGGGTGAAGATAGCCCTTAACTGTCCTTTGGTGATGAAGTAAAGGGCATCACTAGGTGCCCCTTGTTGAAAAAGCGTTTCTCCGTTGGATAATAAAACTTGTGTCAAGTCTGTGTATTTTAGGCTATCCTCGTTAATTTCTTCAAAAATTGGATTTTTTTTCAGGATAGCCACTAACTCTGAATGATAGGGTTGAGAATGAGACTGGTTCATTGACGTTTTTGAGTCTTCTGTCCTTTAAATACATTATGTTATTTATTTTACGCACACATCAAATCAAGATCACACCCAACTGATGAATACATTTATGATTGGTCCGTGCCAATATGCCCGAATTTTTGGGTAATGGGAACTACGCAAAAGTTTTTGCTTCGCGAAAAACTTTTACGTAGATTGGGTAATAGGGTTTGAATAATACCGATAATTATGACCAATTACCAATTCGAGGGTAAAGTTTTTTATGCACAAAAAACGGATCACAAAACCAATTACCAATTACCCGATATCAAGTTGAGTTGAGAACGCAGTGGGTTGTACTCGCTTTGATTAAGAAAGGCAAGCGTTATTGGCGAGTCAACAATTATTACGGTCGTCGTCGCAAAACCTCCGAGGTTTTCAAACGCTCTGCACATTAGTTTCGATGAAAGGCAATTGCAATGAACCCACATAACAGCCAGTAGAATCGCAACCAACAGTCCAAAAGTAGAGTAATTATTATCAGCTTGGAATGAACGTGTTGTGCGTGAGAATGGTGTTGCCATAGTATATAACTACAAGGATTGTTTATAATAACGGATTAGATTATAGGCTTTATGAGTTCGTTATGTGATTTTCGTGAGCCTTTTTATTGATGATGTGAAAAGTGAGCCTTAAGATGTTTGGCATTGTTTGGATTTATGATCGTTATCATGATCTTAACAACAATCACGATCTTATCCGCATCGAATAAATAATCCTTGTAGTTATATAGATAAGTACTGGGCATTTGATGAACTCATCAGTCTAAACTTCATTCATCGAGGGCACTTTTCGTTTAGTATAACTACAAGGATTGTTTATAATAACGGATTAGAGGCTTTATGAGTTCGTTATGTGATTTTCGTGAGCCTTTTAAGTGAGCCTTAAGATGTTTGGCATTGTTTTGATTTATGATCGTTATTATGATCTCAACAATAATCACGATCTTATCCTTTATTATAAATAATCCTTGTAGTTATATCTTGTAGTTATATTAAGGATGTGCAATCACCAACAATGTCGGTGCGTGGTGAAGAACACATTGCAAGGCCCGTTTGAGATTTTCCGGATCAAATGCCGCAAAACTTTCATCTAAAATAATCAAGTCCGCTTGTTGGAGGATCGCACGGGCAATATAGAGCCGACTGCGTTCGCCATGAGACAATTGCCAGCCGCTTTCACCCACCATCTGCTGAAATCCGGCCGGCATCCGCTCAAGTAAGTCGCCCAGGCCCAGTTCGCGACAGATGGCCGCTCCCAAATCGGCCTGCAAAGGCGGCCAACGCCGTCCCATCAATAGATTAAACACAAATGTTTCAGTAAATACATGATTTTCATGGAATTGTGGCGCAGTGACAATTTTTTTCCGCCAACTGTCTATACCGAGCATTTGCTGTTTAATACCCCACAATAATAATTCGCCGGATTCGGGCTGACGCAAGCCAGCTAATAGGGCCGCCAACGCGGATTTTCCGCTACCAGAAGGCCCTTTCAACAATAGGCGTTATCCGTTCCGGCGACATAAACAGTTGTCCTATCAAATTCACCCCAAGGATGATTAATAAATGATGTGGCAAGCGGGCATGACGAAGCAGTTTCAGAAAAGTCCCCCGGTGAGAGACGCAAGAGCCAGCAGCCACCAATTGGCTAATGTAGGGTGGGCAACGTCTTTTGGTTGCCCACCAAACGGCCTCAGCCGAAGAGGGTGGGATCGATACGGCCCTTGCCGGCCCAAATAGGGGGCCAGCAACGGGTTGCCCACCAAACGGCCGAAGATGGTGGGATCGATACGGCCCTTGCCGGCCACATCAAATTGAGGTCACACTCATTGGCACTGTTCCCAGTAGCGGCTTGCCGTGCTTCAGGTACACCGGCATCGGCGAGTAATGTGGCAATGGTGGGAGTTATCGGGGCTTCCAAATCATAAGCCAAGACATCCCGTAACGGTGTTAGAGGGACGTGCCGCACTGTGTCATTAGGTGTGATGACTTTTATCCCTTTTTTGCAGCCTTTGAGTACGGCCAAAAATCGTGGTGTTTCTTCGCCCGGTAAGCGAATCAAAGCGGGGCCAATCAGTTGTACCTTTTGTTCAAGCTCAGCATAAGATATTTCCACGGCTTCACTTTCAATACCGATTTGTTGGGTGGTGGCAGCCATCCATTGTTCAATAATGTCATTATCTGCCGGGCCATGATAGCCTGACAAAGTATCGGGCGATAAGGAAAGTAGGCCAGCCTTTCTAGCGAGTACCGACATGGCTTGATGTAATTGTGATGCTGGCCATCCATAAGAAGTCAAGTCAATCGTGTCTGTCATGCAACGGTCCTAATTTATGCGTCTCGTTTCAACAATAACTACAAAGATTGCATATAATGACGGATTGATAAGAAGGGATTGATAAGAAGGGATTTTGGCTTGTGCCTTTGGGCTTTTTTTTATCAGAGTTTATGATGGGTTTCGCTATGCGAAACCCATCCTACGTTCGCTAAACCTCGGAGGTTTTCAAAACCTCCGAGGTTTGTTGTCTACGCTCGGCATTCTCAACCGTTGTGGCTATCTTCGGACCGAGCGGCTTTTCCAAAAATCTGCTCAATTTCTTCCTGAATATCACACACCTCCTTACCAGCCTTCTTGGAACATATCATTTCACCCACCAGCTCGCCCAGTTTGCGATAGGACTCAAACTGTTCCTCGTTAAAAAACTGATCCGCCGTTGTTTCATCCGGAAACGTTGGATGTTTGCGCCGGTAAGCCTGCAATTGTTCCGGTTCGCTCCCAATCATTGTGGTCTTGATATAAAACAACGTCCCTTCTTCTCCCCCCGGATAGTGTATGGTTCCTTTGACGAAATACGCTTTAGTGCGATTTTTTTCGTCTGGACGTAAATCAGTTGTGTCAATCTCAATGTTTATCCCATCAAGAAGACAGGCTTTGCGTCGTAGCTTAGCCAGATCGGTCATTTGGAAATCTGGATCAGCCCCGGCATCTGATGCGATAATCAATTTGCAACGCCGTTTGAGTAGGGAATAAACACCCAGATTCTCATGATGTCCACCATCAGAGAGATTAAGCAGTTTATCGTTTTCCGTGCCCCGCCTGAACAACTCTTTAAATAAATAAGATGGCCCCCAGACAGCGAGTCGCTTATTGAATTTGGGGTGAGGTAGCCACTGATGTAGGCGATAATTGAGTAAAGTCATCATCGGTGCTAAAAAAGAGTTGGTACCCTGTCCCATTTCTGGACTGGCTGCAGCCCCTGAAATAGCCATCGCTGTCGCCAACGTCGTTTGGCCTTTATTGTAACTAACGGTACTTCTGTAACCGGTGGATTCCGCACCACAATAGAGTTTTGAGAAGGTAAAAAAGTCGGCTCCCCATTTCTGTAAGGACCGAATTGTTGAACTGGGCACATTTAAAGTGGTATTGACTAAATGATAAGGCCCGTTGTTGTGTTGATGGAGTTCCGTCAATAACAAAGGATCATTTGGCTTAATTTCCCCTTCTTTTGAACGTCTGATGAGGAAAGTCTTACTCAGACGATCACGGTAGAAACAATGTAAGGCGTTATAATTAATATTGGTAAATAGCCCTATCAGCAGCAGGATCACGCTAATAATCAACATCACCCTAACAATACGTTGACGAACAACATTGTGGTTATGGGCATCTATCACAACCGCAATCAACAGGGTTCGCATCACATCATCAAAGTCAAACGTCGCGTTGGGAACTTGCAGCTTTTCCCGCATTTGGCGACGAGATTCCTCGGCTTTGCTATCAAAGTCAATCTTTTCGCGAAAGTATTCCTCTGCGTCGGGATATAAGTCTTTCAAGTCGGTACCAAAGTCAAACTTATCCTTGGGATCTTGCAGTGTTTTCAACATTTCGCGAAGATATCCATCAGCGTCGATATATAACTTTCCCAACGTTGGCTTCAGCGAATTAACACAATCCTGTCGGTCCCCAGTTGGTGGTAGTTCATTACAAGCCAAATCCGCTAAATGAGAAATTTGCCCTTCATACTCCACCTTATACAGCACAGCTAATAACCCTGCAAATAGAGAAATTAATAGCGTGATTAAGGCAATGGACAGGACGACTTGGAAGAGTTTTTGTCGCGTTGAACTTTTATAGAGGGACAAATGTCCTCCCATAATAACGGCTATGGAAGCCACTAACAGGAAAATGACAATATTGTAGAAGTTGAAAAAAGAGTCAGTTTTTTCTGCAATCGCTTCCCAAGCCTGCGTGTAGAGAAAATTAAATAGAAAAGCCACCGTACCCAGTATCACCGCTATCACCGTAGAATAAGCGATTATTAAACCCAATCGTTGGCGTGACTTATAAGAACCCCTCCCAAATAGGCCCCACACTTGTCCCCAACGTATCCCTACCACTATTAACGCCGCTATCGCCGCTATTATCCAGGTGGCACCTGATGCACTGATGTCCCACCAATCGAACAACTCAAAGTAAAAACGCTCTTCTCCCCAGAATAAAAATAAAGTCAACAGGAATACGAGAGCGAGAAGTATCGTATTCAACAACAGTTTTGCAGAGAGATTTAACCCGATGATGTGCCAATTATCCAAATCGAACACACTCGTACTCAGACCCAAATAATTTTTGGTGGCACGCAGATAATCAACTTCTTGACGTTCTTCCCCCCCTTCCCGCTGATCACGCAACGGAAACTCTGCGGGTTTGGATGAGGCTTCTGGCGTTT
>QNER01000279.1 GCA_003646175.1 Candidatus Parabeggiatoa sp. nov. 1 | reverse complement strand
CATTACATAAAAACTGTAGTGGTCAACAAGATATTGAACATTCATCATTCCTGCTACGGCTGAAATTCTGTATTTCTAGTTTCCGAATGACAAATATCATAATCGAGTTTATACCGATTTCACGTCACTCATTGATTGAATTGAAATTTGCATTGACACAAATGCCATAAAATCAAGCACTTAAGATTAAATCGGTATAATAGTCTAATGTTCAACATCAATTTAGACCACTACAAATTTTACTAAAAACGATTCGGAAAACCATTTTTGCTATAGAAGCGCAGTCATCCGCGAAATTGGCGATAGAAGCGATCAAAAATCCTTTTATCCCGCCAATCCGTGGTACTCTTACTATAAATTAAGTTGCAGCACTGAGTTCAATTTGTCCATACCAAGCACCCAACTGGGCATGGGCAACTTGTCCCGCATAAATTAACACACCATCATCAGGGACGCGATCATCAATAACCACTGGCAAAGTCACGTTGGCACCATTCTGTTTGACTTGAACTTGACTATCATTGCCCAAACTCAATTGGGCTGCAACGTTAGTATTGATATGCACCCGCTCGGTTATTTTAGCATCTATTGTGTGTTGTAATGCACCAGCACGACGCACTAAAGCGTCTACTGAATAGATTGGCATTTCCGTAATACGTTGCAATCCCTTGGCGGGTTCGACAGTCAAAGTACTAGGTATTTGCCAAGCGGTTTTATTATTAGCCGTTTTGTCACCGACTTGTTGGCGCAATTCCTCGCGCACTTGGTCAGAGGCCGTATAATCAAATCCGTCAAGGTTAAATAGATTACCTAATACTCGTAAAATTTTCCACGCAGGACGTGCCTCGCCCGGGGGGTTGACCACCCCACTAAAACTTTGCCAACGCCCTTCACCATTGACATAAGTGCCTGATGTTTCTGCAAATAACGCAATAGGTAAAATCACATCAGCATAACTTTCCATCGCATCAGTCCGGTAGGCACTTAACGATACCACAAAATCGGCTTTTTTGAGCGTTGTCAATGCGGCCGCGCCATGCATACTATCCAACTCTGGTTCAAGTCCTAACAATACATAACCTTTCATGCCTTGGTTAAGCATAGTGTGTGCGTCTGAGCCAGCCGTGTCAACAGGTTCACCGGCCGCGCCCCGATGCGGTAAGACACCCGCTAACCATGCACCCGCCGTATTATTCGCGTCTCCCAAATAGCCTAACTGGGCTCCAGTTAATTTTGCAATGGCTGCAGCCAAAGCGCGAATGACTGAAAATTGTGGATGTGCTATGGTCAAACAACCTAGCAACACCGTCCGCTGGTTACCCGTCCGCAGAAATTGTGCAATTGCCCGTTGACTCTCATTAACGGAGGTGTCATGCAGTAATTTTTCCAGGTCGGCGGGGATAAATGTCGCACGTTCTTCCAATAATGCTTTAGCAATCCCGGCTAAATTATCCACCCAAGTGTCCGGTGTGGCAATGATTTGTTCGGCAATTGGAAAATTAAATTCATAATTGATCGGATTGACCAACATCACCGATGCACCGCGCAGGGTGGCTTTACGCAAACGATGATTGAGCAACGGTTGCTCTTTGCGAATATGCGATCCAATCACTAAAGCGGCATCGCACTGTTCCAAATCGGCAATCCCTTGGCCTAAATAAGGAAATAACGGGGCCTCATTTTGATCGCTAAAATCCACTTGACGGAGACGGTGATCAATATTTTGGCTACCGATACCCCGCATAACCTTTTGTAATAAATAGAGTTCTTCAACGGTAGCGGTGGGCGAGGCCAATGCACCGACTGAGGCGCTTCCATGCGCGCTTATCACCCCCTTGAGACCCTCGGTGGCATAGGCTAATGCTTTTTCCCAATCCGTGGTTTGCCAAATGCCGTCTTTTTTAATGATTGGGGCGGCCAAGCGATCTTCGGCTGTTAAGCCTTCATAGCTAAACCGATCCCGATCTGAAATCCAAACTTCATTCACCGCTTCATTTTCTTTCGGGGCGACCCGCATGACTTGGTTGCGACGGATGTGCAAATGAATATTAGAGCCCACCGCATCATGGGGCGCTATGGTATCACGTTGCTGCATTTCCCATGCACGGGCGGAAAAACGGAACGGTTTAGAAGTCAACGCACCCACCGGGCACAGATCAACCATATTGCCAGACAATTCAGATGTGATATTTTTTTCAATGTAAGTCCCGATTTTGGTATGCTCACCGCGCCCCGGCGCACCCATTTCTTGAAGGCCGCTAATTTCTTGGCTAAAACGCACACAACGAGTGCAGTGAATGCAGCGCGTCATCTCGGTGGCAATCAATGGGCCTAAATTTTTATCAAAAACAACGCGCTTGCCCTCTTGATAACGCGAAACATCCTTGCCATAACCAAGGGCATTATCTTGCAATTCACACTCGCCACCTTGATCACAGATTGGACAATCCAATGGGTGATTGATGAGCAAAAACTCCATCACCGCTTTTTGGGCGGTGAGTGCTTTTTCCGAGCGGGTAAATACTTTCATGCCATCCATAACCGGGGTGGCACAGGCGGGCATGGGTTTAGGGGCCCTTTCTACATCGACCAAGCACATGCGGCAATTGGCGGCCACCGACAATTTTTTGTGATAACAAAAACGGGGGATATCTATCCCATTCGCATCTGTTATTTCAATAAGCATTTGACCGGCTTCCGCTTGGTAAGGTTTGCCGTCTATTTCTATTGTTACCATTATTTTTTATCCGTGTAAACTATGTGATTCGGCGTATGGGCATTATTAACCATTATAAATTAAGAATAAAAAATAAAAAATGATCCACCTGAGAAAATTTATTTCGATTTGAGAATTGGGTTTGCTTTTATCCGTTTTTTAGGCAAAAAAAACTTTAACCGCGATTTGGGAGCTAGGCAAACGTTTTTTGTGCACAAAAAACTTTAGCTTGGAAGAGGCAAAAGTTTTTGCGCGCAAAAATGGACTGAAGAGAATTGGGAATTGTCAAAGTGATTTCATTTCTCTATTCCCCTTTTTCTATAGATGTTAAATAACTTCACGGATAGCATCCCTTCGAGGGATACTATCCGTTATGGTTTCTGAAAAACGATATTATAAATAATTTCAGTTGTCGCTTTTTAGTGGTGATTTTGGATTTGTCTTACAGAGACTCAAAAATGAAAAATGTAATTATATATATTAATAGGTGTCCAGAAAAGATTTGTCCCATGTCAAGAATCCTGAGAGGTTTAGCAAATCTCTGTCAGTCTTTACAGAATTATTGTTGACACTATATCACGGATTTTATTGAACAGTGCAAAGCTCGTCACGCACCAATTTTTCGCATATTAAAAATACAATTAACAATTATAAAAATAAGGGGTCATTTACTTGATTGAAAAACGATTTATTTTATTCTTTTTTTTAATATACTTCGCACTCTTGAAAAGGGTGAAAATGAAATAAGAGATTGAGCCACATCCGCCTAAAAAAATAAATCCGTCAAATCCTTCAATGCGCTGTACTTCCAGTATAAGTCATTTGATTGACAAACCCTTTGACTTTTGTTAAATCCTTGATTTTCTGTCATCGGATTTGTGAAGTTCTATTTCTTGGCTAACCCACTATAGTTTTTCAGAAAAATAATGTAACAAAACGGATGCTATCCTTTCTTAAGGATAGTATCCGTTAATTTTAAACGGTTTTTCCAGCGATATTGATATTTTTTTGTGATAATCTAAATAGTGAAAATATTGAGACGTTTATTTTTAATAATCAAGCAATTACTGAAAATTTTGAACTTGGAACCCCGAAACGTGAGAATCAATAATCTTAACCGGTGTTTACGCTGATTAGCTGCCGACTATAAATAAATACATCATTCCCCAATTTGACGGACGGAGATTACTGACGACATTTCCGAAACAATTATCGGCATAAGAGGGTGCATCAGACGCGGCAAAGTATAAGCCAATAGTCAAGGGGTATCGCTACGGTTATGATGAGATGGTATTGGAGCATGGAAAGGCTTTGTTGATTGAGGCGGGGCGTATTGAGGAGCCGGATGATCGTCTGGCTGTTGTTGACTAGTGCACGATCGCTTCAGTATCGAGACCACCCCAACGCCAACGGCTAAAGCCGTTGTCTAAAAGCTCAAGTCGGCTAAAGCCGACTAACCCTCTTTTGTAGTGCCCTTTAGGGCACTTTCGCTTTTAGACAACTGCTTTAGCTGTTGGCGGGGGTGGTCTCGAAACTTCCGCTTTCGCGCACTAGGCGATTGGTGCGCTCACGGGGTAGTCCTGTATAAGTAGTGATGGCACTCAAAGGGATGCTATCTCCCTTCCAAGGGATAGCATCCGTCAAATCACTATATGTACAGGACTACCATAATATGAAGACGTTATGATTGACAAAGTTCGCATTTCTATTGATGTTGAGCAACCGCCGCTTTAAAAAATCAATCCGCTAAATCCTTCAATGCGTTGTTCCAGTATATTCAGCAACTGTATCCCACACGCCTCAGAAAAACTATAGTACAACGGATACTCGAAATAAACGGATAGATCTGCACCGATCGTTCATAATTCTTCAATTCTCTAAAATATTCTTCAAAATTTCAAAATGTCCTTTCGCACCTTTAGTTTAACTGCGGCAACTGGAAACAGTGAAAAATAAGATGCCATCAAATCACAAAACGAGTAAGTGAACCTTATCCGTTTATTTCGAGTATCCGTTGTACTTTCGAGCGGTTCAAGTTGTACTTAACTGTGAAAATGGGAATGCGCCCTATTTATGTGAGGAAGAATATTTAGGATGTGTTTGCCCTTTTAATTGCTTTAGCCACGATTGATATTCGGTGGCAAGAATTTGAGTTTTATCAATCTTCCTCATACCCATCTAATCTCCAAGCTAATTTGGTGGCCAGTTTTAAATAGTCAGCCCACATTTTTTGAGCCTCGAATGTATCCATTTGATTTTCGGCCCTGAGTTTTGAAAGGACTGTTTCTAATCGAGCAGCCTTAGTCAGTGCTCGATTTCTGAATTTTTCGTTACCTTCTATGCCTAAATCAAAGACACGCATTAATATCACATCCCAACGTAGATAACGCGGATCAATGAAATAATTATCGACATGCCGTTCACCTTTGTAGTATTTTTCTTGATAAACGGTGCCTTGTTCGTTGAATTTTAATTCGACAATTTCCCACGGTTCAAATGCCGATGCGATAAGTGGCGAGTGGGTAGCAAAAAAGAATTGCGCTTTAGGCGCGGCACTTTTGTAGTCGTTGATAATTTCAGTTTGAATATCTGGGTATAATGATCTTTCAGGTTCATCTACCAAAATAATGCTCTCGTCCGTGTTCAATTTAAACAGCGGAGTCATCGTTAAAATCACTTGCTTGGTGCCAGTACTCCAGCCGCTGTATGGAATTTCAGTGCCACCCTTGGATTGAATTTGAATAAATTTCAAATCTTCAATACTTTCAAAGTCAAATGATGTTTTAACCGCTAATGAAAATTTATTCAAAATGGATTCGAGGCAAAAGTTTTGGCGCGCCAAAACTTTTGCCTCGAATTGAGTTGTTGCGCTAATCGTTCAATTGGATTAGGATTTTTTTGTTTCCACCGCTTATAATTTTCAAAAGCACGATCCGCATCTTGGGCATTGATTCCAAGGGCTTTGGTAATTTGCTGACTGTATTTTAGCTCTTCAATTTTATAAGCGTTTTTGTCTGGTAAAATCTCATTCCAGATTTCTAAGACATTATCGGTTTCAAAATCAAAAACTGCTCGTGGTTTGGCGCGTTTTTGCTGTTTAATTTCCGCTGCTGTCTTTAAAATAGAATTCGGATGCGGTGATTTTTCGGCTAAAATTTGATTAATATTATTGATGATTTCAGCCGGAAAACAGATTTCAAGGCAAAAGTTTTTGCGCGCAAAAACTTTTGCCTTGAAAAGAATATTTTTACCGAGATAAAAATCTTCTATAAATTTTACCGGTGTCACATCCGTTCTCAAATCCCGGATGATATTTTTTCCATCTTGAATTTCTGTGACGCTTTTTACCTCTTTAAAATAAGAAGTAATAACGATATGGTTCATATTGGCATTTTGGTACTTTTCTGTAAGGGTTGTTTGCCTGTCCGTCAAATTCGTGGTCAACATAGCTCTAAGCACATTCAACAAACTGGTTTTTCCGGTACCACTTTGTCCGATAAAACAAATTTTATCCAAGGCTTGTTCTGCTTTTTCGTGTCCTTTGGGATAAGTCAGATCAAGCGTCAGGTTTTGGAATTGGTTATAGTCTTTCAGGTTTATTTGAGTGATTTTCATGGGGTAAGCCTTTTGAGAAGGATATTTGGTTTAAGATGGAAAATGGCTGAGGTGCGGTATTCCCAGCCATGTTGATAACAGTCTACAGATTCTTTACTGTCTTGTGCTTTCCGCCAACATAAGGGATAAATTTGTTGGACAGACATCGGTAGGGAAAACTACGTGCTAATTTTGCTTGTTATGGTAGGTTTCGCGAAGCTCTAGGCGGGTACGCTTGCTACGCTCTAGGTGGGTATGCATGCTACACGAAACGATTGCGCTCTACCCAATTCTACGCTTGCTATCAAGGTTCCCATCTAGCATAGACGAGATAGCCGAAGTCATGAAAGGTGCTTAGTGAATCGTTTGAAACATCGACTTGAACGTCGAGATCAATGCCCGTATCTTGCTGTGCCTCGAATTCAAACACAATGTCGTCAATTTCTTCACGATCCTCTTCATCATCTCGTGCCAGCAGAAAACGCAGTATAACGCTCGTCGGCCCCGTTTCGTCCAACCACACGGCGCGTAAATTCCAGTTCACACTTCCTAACATGGCACGCAGCAACTCGCTGACTCTTCGCTTGGTTCCGGGCTTTATATGTGGCACCATGTCTAATCCTCCGTTTGCGATTTAGCCAGAAAAACTGGCCACTCGAGTTGTATCGGCTCGTCTCGGTGTGATATAACCTTCCGTTCCGTAAAGGCCCGGTTCTCGAAAACTTGGCAAATAAGGTCTTCTAGCCTTTTTGACTGCTTGGTTTCGCCATCGGATAGGGAACCTTGATACACTAGCAGCACCGGAATTGTGCCATCACTCGATACACCGAAAGAGACTGATAGCAACGACGGCGTAACACCGTTCAGGAGTGCTTGCTGTAAACGGACATATTTATCATTCAATTCTTCTGCTTTCATACTTGATTCATTGTTGTTTCCACGTTGGAGACGTTGGCACTACACTCGGTTTCGCCGTTCCTTTGATCATGAAAACGTTTGTTGATTGATCTGTAAAGCCAGCGACCGGGTTGTTGTTAAATCCGGTAACGCCATCATATTCGACGACTAAATGTCCCTGCTTTGTCCGGCCCAAAATATTTGCATCTCCCGAATGCATCGCATCCAAAACTTTTTGAGCATCGTCCATGCTTTCCATGTAACTTCCTTGCCCACGCTGTATCCACTCTTGTCGATCTTTAATGTGTCGAAGTTGCTTATTCGATATCCGGGCACCTATCATTGTCGTTTTTTTCTGACCTCTTTCTGGCAAATCCGGCCGCACCGATTCAACTTGCTGTCGTTTTATTGTAGGGTGGGTTTCGCTATAGCGAAACCCATCCTACGCTTTAATGGGGCTTACTTAGGAAATTTTGGTCGCGTAAGCCAGGTAGTTACACTGGCTATATTAATTTCGCACCTTCGGTGCTTTAAAACCTAGCACCGAAGGTGCGTATTATTAAACAACAGAGGGGCAACGCCCCTGGAACTTAATTCCTATCGTGCACGCCATTAATCCTACGCTGGCTTTATTGTCTTATGCAACTTTCTACACGCCCCCAGCGGTACTCACAGGTATCCCCGTTATATTTGTTGGTTTTACCTTTTGGACGGACATCGGTCTGGAAAACTACGTGCTCCAACATAAGTTGGACTTACCGAAATAAGGGAAACCTACGAACCCATGTCGGTTGGAGTTGGTTCTCGTTCACTCCAACATAAGTGATAAATTTGTTGGACCGACATCGGTAGGGTAGGGAAAACGACGTGTTAATTTTGCTTGTTATGGTGGGTTTCGCGCAGCGAAACCATACGCTTACTAGGACCTTTCTGTAGTTGCAACATAGGGGCAAGCGCGTTAGCCATCGTTGTCGTTAGGCCGGAACCGTACATTAGCAATGCTGCCGGCATGCCAAAATGAAATAAGAACACGCCACCAATTAATACACTGCCTGGTATATAAGATAGCAGCATTGTACGATTTAAATTTTGATTAAAGCCGTTGGCAATCTCAAATAATTGATCTAATTGCTGCAAGGATTGACTCACTAACACAATTTGTGCGCTATCGGTAGCAACCGTGGTGGCTCCACGTAAGGAAACCGACACATCCGCTTGTTGCAACGCAATCGCATCATTAATCCCATCCCCAACAAAACAGACTTTACGCCCTTGCTGTTGCAATTGTTTAATCATGTCGGCTTTGCCTTCTGGCAACACTTCGGCAAAAAACTCATCAATGTTTAAGCGTTGCGCCAGATGTTGGGTTGGTTGGTAATGATCGCCGGATAAAATGTACAGTTTCAAACCACGTTGATGTAATTGTTTGAT
>QNER01000278.1 GCA_003646175.1 Candidatus Parabeggiatoa sp. nov. 1 | reverse complement strand
GGTGTTCGGGACGATAGTTCAGAGTCATAACAAAACCCCAGTTTGTTTGGCAATTTCATGAATTCGCAATCGTTGCTGTCCGGGTGAGAATACCACAATATCAATCTTCTGTTCTCCCAAAGCGATTTGAATTTCCCCATCCATTCGACAAGTTTTGAGCACCCTTTCCGAAATGGGCGTATCCACTTCAACATAGAGATCAATATCTCCCCCACGTTTATTGTCATCAACCCGAGAGCCAAATAACCACACCTTAGCCTGTGGCCCAAAATGATGTTTGGCAGCCTCGCGTATCACGGTAATAGTATTTAACTGCAGTCTCATTTTTTTAGCATTCTTCTTACAAATAAAAAGGTTACGCGCTACGAGCAAACTATTCTATAGTATTCCAGATAAATAAATTGGTTTGTAGCCAACAGCTAAAGCAGTTGTCTAAAAGCTCAAGTCCCCTAAAGGTGGTTTGTAGCCAACTAAAGCAGTTGTCTAAAAGCTCAAGTCCCCTAAAGGGGACTCAATAATTATCTGGATACCTATAAAAGGCTACATTTTAAATCAAAATTCCAAGCCGAACAAGATATGGTTGTCCAGAAAAATTATTTGCTTATGAAAGGATTTACCACCTGAACTATAGTTTTCTAGAAAAATATACTGGAAGTACAACTTCTTTCCTGATTTGACGGATTGATTTTTTTTTAGGATGTGGCTTTACAAAAATAGAAATGCGAACTTTGCAAACCATAACCTCTTATTTCATTTTCACCCTTTTCAACGGAACGAAGTATATTCCTAGCAAAAGTTTTTTGCCGTTAAAACGGATACTATCCCTAAGAAGGGATAGCATCCGTAAAATGGGTTTCAATTCAAAATTGGTATGAGTTCGCAGGGGAATAAAAAATAACTATACTTTATCCCGGCGATATGATATAAGTTCGCTTCGCCTTTAAGCGGTATTTCCCAATGACATATAGGTAGATCATGTACTCCTAAAAATGTTATATTTAATTTAGAATTGGGAATTTGGAATTGGGAATTGCAAGATTTTTGCTAGGGCGATCCCCTTTCCCCTTTCCCCTACTTACTTACTTTTATTGAGGATATGTTTATATTGATGCGTAAATTTACTTGGATAATCATTGGCTTAATTCTAGCCATGGCGGGGGTTGCCGGTTGGATTGTGTGGCCGATTTTCATGGCACCATCCGATGCCCCTCCCCCACCCATGGAAGAACTTGACAATATCGCAGAAACACAGGCCTTTGTTGATGTGACTAAAGCGGCGGGTTTTACCCATGTTCACCATAAACCCTATCTCGATCCAAAGCTGGATAGGATCATGTCATGGATGGTCAGTGTCGGTGCGGCCGCGGCCGCTGGTGATTTTGACAACGACGGCCTGGTCGATCTCTATGTGACCGACTCGCATAAGGGTGAACCTAATCACCTTTATCGCAACAACGGTGACGGAACATTTGTCGATGTGGCATCGCAAGCCGGTGTGGCGGAGAATATCAATGACGATTCCGGCACCAGCATGGATTGCGTATGGGGTGACTATGACAACGATGGCAATCTTGATCTGTTCGTGGTCAAATGGGGGCGCGATGTCCTGTTTCATAACAACGGCGACGGCACGTTCACAAACGTGACAGCCAAGGCTTTTCGCAACGAAAAAAATGAACAGGGATCACCGTGGGCTAACGGCAATGCGGCAACGTGGGTTGATTACAATGGAGACGGGTTGCTGGATATCTACGTGGGCAATTACTTTGCGCCGGTTGATCTTTGGCACCTAAAGCACACGCGGATCATGCATGATGATTTCGAGAAGGCACGTAATGCCGGGAAAAACGCGTTGTTCCATAATAACGGGGATGGGACATTTACTGACGTGGGCGCCAAGCTCAAGCTGGATGATCCGGGTTGGACTCTCAGTGTCGGCCACGGCGATATCAATAACGACGGCTGGCCCGATATCTATTGTGCCAACGACTTTGGTACTGACCAGCTTTTTCTCAACAAGGGCGATGGCACCTTTAGCAATATTACCGAACTGGCGTTTGGTGAGGATACTAAAAAGGGCATGAATGTTGATTTTGGCGATGTCGATAATGACGGCTGGCTTGATATTTATGTGACTAACATTACCACCGCCGAATATCTACGAGAAGGCAACATGCTGTGGCACAACGCTGTGTCGGATGAAAATGGTGTGCCGATTTTCATGGACATTGCCGTGGAGACAGTAACCCATGAAGGTGGTTGGGGCTGGGGCGCGAAATTCTTCGATTTCGATAACGATGCCGATCTGGACATTATGGCAGTCAATGGCTTTATTACTGCTGGCAAGGAAAATTACTGGTATGATCTTGCGTCTTGGACGGTCACCGGCCAAGATGTTGCAGATGCCAAGAACTGGCCAATTATCGGAGACCGCAGCTTTTCTGGCAATGAGGCCACCCGCTTATGGCGTAATGACGGGCATCAGCGGTTTACCGAAATCGCCGCACGGGCCGGTGTCGATAACCGCCACGATGGTCGGGGTGTGGTGCTATTCGATTACGACAACGATGGCGATCTGGACATTTACTTGGCCAACCAAGGTACGGCCCCGGTATTCTTTCGTAACGACATCGGCGGCAGCGGACATTGGTTAGGGCTCCAGTTAATAGGTCGGCCTGAAGCCGGCTCTAATCGAGATGCCATTGGTGCTAGGGTCACAGTGGTCACCTCCACCGGCCAACAGATACGCGAACTTGAGGGTGGCAACAGTTATTCTGGGCAATCGGATCGTCGCGTCTATTTTGGACTGGGGGATGATATGTTCATCAACACACTGGAGATTCGCTGGCCGTCCCGTCGGGTACAAGTTATGCACAACCTGCGGGCAGATAAGATTATCACTCTCCAAGAGCCGGCCGATTTGCCCAAAGTGGCCTCATTAATCCCCACCGACAGAGATAAAGTCATGATGCCCCCCAAGAGGGGAGCCACCCCGGAGATGGTGCTGCCACCGGCAGAACGCGATGCGATACTTTCTGAGCTTGAAGCAAAGGTGCGTAACCACCCTGATGATATTGCCATAGCCAGCAAGTACCGGATCCAATGCCTCAAACTTGGCGAGTATGACCGTTCGACCCGTTTTTTTGAACAACTCACCAACGAGTATCCGAAGATACGAAATATCCGCCTGCAACTGGCCCTCACCTACGTGGACAAAATGCCCAAATGCGGGGGGATGGCAGCCATTGTCTGCAAGGGCACTTTGGCACGCAAATCTTTGGTTCAGATCGGTATACTGATTGAAGCCGATGAAACCTGGTGGCCGGCCGTTTATGCACGGGCCATGAATCACCTTCACTGGCCACGGGCATTAAGACACTCGACAATGGCCATAGCTGACTTCAAGAGATGTATCAAGCTGCTTCAGACTCAGTCCGAGAGCGGATCAAAACCGGTGCGTTCTTACCATGTGCGTACCTACATCGGCCTTGGTGATGCACTGGCCAAAAATGAGGAATTCCAAGAAGCACTAGCGGCGTGGCGAGAAGGACTGGCTATTTTCCCGGGTAATCCTGAACTAAAAGAACGTCTTGCCCTCAAATCAGGCGAAGAAGCTTTGGCCTACGTTGAAAAGGTACGCAATCTCGATAAACAGATTGATACAGACTTTTCGTTTTTACTGGCTCCGTAGCGAAGTAACGTTTTCGCCTAATAGCTCAGACGGGACGAAAAAACGTTTCGGACGGGGTTGCAGCAAACCCCGTCCAGCATTTAGTACTCTGTCAATTTGTTTAATTCAGATTTGAACGGGCCGTTGTTGGTACAAGCCCACAGTGGTTTTTACTAAATGAATGTATGGTTTTATATTATTTATTGCAAATAAATAATTGATATTAAAATCGAAATCATGTTGAATACACAAGAGGATTCATAATGACTACTACTGACTCACCTAAACGCAAGATTACATTTTCTACAACATTATTGTTAATTGTCATTGCCATAGTCGGTATTATAGCCCCAATCGTATGGGACACTTATCAAGGCAGTGTTAGCCTTGAACTGCAACACTTGTCAACTGTCACTGTTTTTGAATCTCCTGAATTGGAGAAATTGCAAATTTTTTATGACGGAAGGCCCATAAAAAGTGTTTATCGAATGGGCTTTAATCTTGTCAATGTGGGTCGTAACCCTATCCGTAAAGAAGATATTGTTTCGTTTCCAACATTGAAGTTTCAGGGTGATGGAGAACTGCTTGATATTCAAGTTGAAAAAGTTGAACCGTCTAACCTTCAGTACTCGTACAATGTCGATAAGGCAAAAAAACAACTTTCTATAACATTCCCCCTTTTCAATTCGGGGGATTCAATTCAATTTCGCGTTCTGTTGGGAGGTTCTCTTCCCAGTTATGACGCGACGGCGCGAATCGCAGGAGTAAGAGAACTGATCGTAGTTGATCGTACAAAAGAACTTCAAGAACAACGAAAAAGCATTTCGTGGACTGTTTATTTTGTGGGATTTTTTACATTTTCCCTGTTACTGGGTGCATTTATTCAACGCAGTAAGGAAAAACGAGTTAAGAAATCTTTTTTGATTGACGGAACTTCATTACCTCGGTTCAATACCAAGGAAGAATATCGGAAATTTGTTCATGATAACTTCTCATATACGGCAAAAAGAAAAACGATTCTGGCAGTCATTGATGAAGTTTCAGATGAAGAAGATATTACTGACGAGCAACAGGCGAATATTGAAACAGCGATGCTTGAAATACTGAATTCAAACAGCGAAAATCAAGGTTGTATTATAATGTTAGTAATCATTATCGGATTAGGCATGTGGTATATTCTGTTCAACCTACTTTAACATAATTCAGTCTCTCAACACGTTGAGCTAAAGTAACTAAAGCTAAAGCCACACCGACTTACACCTAGTACATTGTCAATTTAATTTTGTCTGGTTAGGCAGGGTGGGTAGAGTGTAGCGAAACCCATCAGAGTTACCCTACAAAAGAACGCTGACAAGATACTAGTACACGAAAGCGGAAAACTCCATACCATTGAGAAATCCGATTTTTCCAAAAAATCGGATTTCTTGGCTCATTTTTAGGGGGCACGGAAATTTGAGAAATCCGATTTTTCCAAAAAATCGGATTTCTTGGCTCTCATTTTTAGGTGGTACGGAAACTTTCGCTTTCCTGCACCACGCAGTTTTTCGTGCAAGGTTCGCCTTGCACTCCTGATTTTTCATTCATCTTAGGAGGTTATATATATGACAACAACTCAAACACGCGGCGCTTCTGCCGTTCTGGTTGATGCAGCTCGTGAGTGGCGATCATCGCTGACGGGGCTTATAAGTGCCTTGCTGGTATTCGAGTCGATTACCGGTTTTGCGATCTATTTGCTGCCGTTTAGCGAGTTTAACCAATTCGGTGTTATTCTGCACACTTTGATAGGTATCCTTATGCTGTTGCCAGTCGTATGGTTTATGGTTCGCCACTGGCTGGTGCGCGGTAAGGGTAATCTCAGTCATTACCAACTGCTTGGTTATGTCTCGTTGGCCTTCTTGGCAGTCTGCACGGTTAGTGGCCTGGTTTTGACATGGCAGGGCATCGTTGGGCCGCGCATCAATTATAATTGGGATGTCATTCATTTGCTGACTGGGATCGGTTTGGTGCTATTCTTGGTGATCCACCTCGCAACGGTCATTGTACGCAAGGTCAATACCGACTCATCACCGGGCAGTCTGCTCCATGCACGCCGACGTTTTTATCTTTACTCCACCTTGGGTAGCGGCGTACTGTTAGCAGTCTGTGGGCTGTGGGCTACCCTGTACCAAGAACCACCGGCCATCAGCGGTTTTTCGGATGACTATAATTGGCGTTTTGGCGAAGATCGCCCATTTGCGCCGAGTTTGGCGCGGCTGGATAATTCGGCTTGGCATGATGCGTTCCAGCAACAAGTACTCAAAGTCATTGGCAATGAAAAGCAAGCGGCTTACTTTGCCGCCTTGGAATAGCCGCCAGCGAAACCTGTCGGTTTTTTCACGCGGGTAAAGCAGATTACTGATCAATTGAGTCTCAAATCCGATCAACAACGTGAAATCAGTGTCATCCTTGCTGATGCGGTACAACGAATCAAAACCAAGGGTTCAATTGAACCTCATGCCCTCGCACAATCAGAACAGTGTGGAACAAGTGGTTGTCATGAACAGATATATAAGGAATGGCTTCCTAGTGCTCATCGTTATTCTTCACTGGACGATATGTTCCAACGTGTACAGACTTTGATGGCGAAAGAAACTTCTCCTGAACACACCCGCTACTGTGCTGGGTGTCATGATCCTATTTCATTGTTCACCGGTGCCAAGAACTCTGGCAATATTACTTTGAGCGTCGAAGGTGCCAACGAGGGTTCATCGTGTATCGTTTGCCATAGCATTGTCCAAACCGATATCCAAGGCAATGGTGATTATACGGTTCGACCGCCGCAACGCTATGTTTATGAATTGGAGCAGGGGATCGTTGCAAAGTTTTTAAGCGATTTCCTGATCCGCACCTATCCAAGGCATCACCTTAATTCCTATTCACGGTCGTTATACAAAACATCCGAATTTTGTGGGGCGTGTCATAAGCAGTATATCGACAAAGAAGTCAACACGGACATCGGTAGAATTCAGGGTCAAAACCAATATGATAGCTGGAAAAACAGTCGTTGGTATCATGAAGGCAATCCAGAAAAAACCGTTGCTTGTCGTGAGTGCCACATGCCTTTGGTGGAAGCCAGCCAAGAACCAGCCAAGGGTGATGTCCTCGACTATAACCGCTCGGCGGAAGATGGCAAACATCGTAGCCACAGAATGCTCGCTGCTAACCAATACATTCCAACCCTTCAGAAGTTAGAAGGCGCAGAGCAACATGTGGCGTTAACTGAAAAATGGCTGCGTGGCGAAATTGAAATTCCTGAGATTGCTGATAAATGGACGACCGGGCCAGTTGTTCGCATGAAACTCCTCGCGCCAAAAACCGTGTTGCCGGGTAAAGAGATTAATCTCCAAGTGGTTTTGACCAATAATAAAACCGGCCACGATTTTCCGAATGGCCCCCTCGACATGATCGAAAGTTGGGTTGAAGTGATCGCTACCGATGACAGCGGCAAGGTTTTCTACCATGTTGGCGGTCTCGAAGAAAAAACCGACATGGTGATTCAATCCCCCGTTATCTTCAAAGCCGATGGCTTTGATCGTCAAGGTAAGCTTATTGACCGCCATAACCTTTGGGACTTAGTCGGAGCGAGTTACAAGCGGGCCCTCTATCCGGGTATGACCGATACCGTCCAAGTTCGCTTTCAATGCCCTTCAATGGCTAGGGGCCGTGTCAGCGGTGAGACATCACAGCCGGGACAACGTACTGATCAGTTTGCCTTTCCGGCACCTGCGACAGATGAAGCGAACCACCTCACGGTGACGGCTACCCTGTGGTATCTCAAGGCGAACCCGGACTTTTTGGATACTGTCTATGGTATTGATACCAAAACACGATCCCCCATCACGAAAATAAACGAAGTCGTTACTAAGATAAAGGTGGAAAAGAATGTCCAAGCGTCTGTTCAGTAAACGACAGCGTCTCTTGCTCGGCTGGGGAGCCATTTCCGTAGTGGGGATGCTGGTATTGGCTTACATCGCCTTTATAGTCAAGCCGCTAGATGATCCAGCTACCCCTAACTCGGATGGCACCATTGAAGGATTAACCCATAGGCATGGTAGCAAGACCACCACGGTAAAATTCAGCTTTGAAGAGCGGCGCGAAGCGGCGGGGATTAACTTTCACCATTTTCCGGCAACTCGTCGCTCTTTGATGCCGGAGGATATGGGATCCGGCCTCGCTTGGGGTGATTATGATAATGATGGTGACCCGGATTTGTTTTTGGTGAACTTTTATGGTTCCATCCTTGAGCCGATTCCTGACAATACGGAAAAGGGTCGTCCGGCCTTGTACCGTAACGAAGGTAATGGTCATTTCACCGATGTCTCGAAGATAGCCGGATTGGATAAAGCGAGCTTTGGACTCGCCGCGGCGATGGGCGACTATGACAATGATGGTGATCTGGATTTGTATATCACCAACTATGGAGCCAATCTGTTGTATCGAAACAATGGCGATGGCACCTTTAGCGATGTAACGGCACTCGCTGGGGTTGGCGATTCAGGCTTCAGTGCCGGATGTGGTTGGGGCGACTACGATAACGATGGTCATATTGATTTGTATGTCACCACTTATGTGGAGTTTGAGTATCGTGCCGAGGATGCTGCGATCATTTCCCAGCAACACGGTTCGGAGATTCCCTATACTATCAATCCATCTTCTTACCCGCCCGCCAGCAACCGGCTATACCATAACAATGGCGATGGTACTTTCGCTGAAGTGGCAGAAGCAGCGGGTGTCGCCAATCAGGATGGACGGTCACTCGGTGTCGTGTGGTTCGATTTCAACAATGATGGTTTAGTTGATCTGTACGTGACTAATGATGTTTCGGCTAACGGAGTCTATCGCAACTTGGGTGACGGCACCTTCGCTGATATCGGTGCCAGTTCACTGGCCGCAGACTATCGCGGTGCAATGGGAATGGCGGTGGGCGATTATGAGC
>QNER01000277.1 GCA_003646175.1 Candidatus Parabeggiatoa sp. nov. 1 | reverse complement strand
TTTTCATTTACCCAAAACACACCCAGTTCTCGAAGTTCTTTAACCGATAATGGATCAGCGGCACAGGGATCGCACCAGTTCATATCCCACGCATATTCCAAAAAGACGGTTTGCATCCGTTCTTTTTTCACTTGGCTATCAAATAGGGCGCGGTAAAAATCCGCAAATTCCGTTTTGATGTAAACCGGTAAGTCCATGCCTGTCGGTAATTTAACCGTGCGATAATTAGTGGTTTCGACACGCCCTTTTTTGGTGAGGGCGTAAATAAACAGTTCTTGCGCGCCATCAGCGTTCACTGTGCCCAGTCGAATCGGTAGCATAAACTTAGGCGATTGGTATGCGACAGAAATGGGGCGCAAATAACTAAAGCCCAATTTGGACTGTTGTTCGAGATTCACTTTGGCGACAAAAAAGCGCATGTTTTGCCTAATGTAGCTACCCAGCACCGAAACTGCACCGGTGGGAATCCGATAGCCATTTTCCCGCAGCCAAATTGAAAGCCCAGTGCTTTGGGTGGCTGACAAAATCACAATATCGTACTCGCCCACTGTGTATTCGGCTTCAACCGTCACGCCGAGATTTTTGTTACGAGACTTTGAAGGTGCCTCAGGCAATGTCGGTGCCCCCCAAGCCTGATTCCTTTTATAGAGATAATGGGCACAAGGATTTTCATCAAAGTATTCCACCAACCGGGGGGCGGTATAGGCATCCAGATGATCGATGATTCTTTTATCGGCAATATGGATTTGCCCTTTGTTAATAAAAGTTGGCACCGGGATCACGACCGCAAATTCTTTCAAATTGCCTTTGAAATCATTTGCCATGGTCATCACGGTTTTGTCCTCAGAACGGACAAGTACGACTTGTGACGCTTTATTGAAGATTTGAGCGTCGGCTTTTGCGACGTAAAATCCGCAAAAACTCTGCGCGGATTGCGCTGCAAGCGCGGTGCTTAAGCAGATTGCGAGTAAAAACCGGGTTTTTTTCATACAAACACGTCTCCTTTTGATTGATAATTAAACACTATTCACGATGGATCAACTGTATGAATCATAATTTTCAGGATTTAAGAATTTTCATAATGATTGAGGAGTGAGGTTAAAAAAAGTCATTCTGTTAATTCTAAAATTCGGTTAATTCTGATTCTGACAAAAAAGATAGCTTAAATGCCATTAGTCATTTAACAATGTCACATGACACGTGCCACGCGCACAGGCAACATGACTTACCCTGCGCCATGATTTAAATCTGACATTTGTAAAATTATTATACAATAATAAGCACAACAGATTGACAAAATAAATGGATTAAAGACAAGTCGGCTTTGGTGCTGACAGGAGTGCAAGGTTAACTGACAGGAGCGCAAGGTTAACTTGCACGAGTGCTGGGGTGCAAGTCAACCTTGCACTCCTAATTAATAAATCAATCAACGAGAAATTTATTTCTGTTGCAGGATGTCACTGTGTCAGATAATCATATACTCGTAACGATCCAATCCTTACTTATAACTACAAGGATTATTTATAAGAAAGGATTTTGATATTGAGTCCTATTTAGATAATTAGCATCGCTGTGGGCTGTTAAATTTGAATCAATTTTACTGATTTTTTTCACCCTATTTTTTGTCTGATAGGCAAACGTTTTTGCGCGCAAAAACGTTTGCCTATCAATCAGAATTTTCAGAATTTTAGAATTGACAGAATAAATCTTAGAAATTTTAGGTTTTATCCTGAAAATCCTTAAATCCTGAAAATTCTGATTCAGACAAAAGTGAAAATTTTTGAGCCAAATCGCATAAAATTTAACACCCCAGCATCACCGTCATTTCTGTTGGGTGCGGCGAATTCACGCTCCTTGTAAATACTGGCACGAAGCCAGACAGGGCAAGCCCAAATGTATTGTTACAAATAGGATGTGAATTTAAAAGAGCCGCCCCCATTTCTTTTGAGATAATCTTCATAAGTCCATTCACCCTGTTGAATCCGTTCTGTCGTTTCTGTCGCTAATGCCGTTGCTTCAGCCTAAGATGGCAAGAAAAGGACCTTGCCCACCTACATTAGCGTTCTCTACACCAAATGGAGGTCACACTCTGTGGTAAAGTGGGAAAATAGAAATGCACCATCGGCAGCTTATGCCCGCGCATGTTCTTCACACAACCATAAAACATGCCCTTCAGGCGTTGGCACCGGTTCAAGCCCGCCCCACTGTTCAGAAGGGTCCAATTCTTTTAATAACACACACAAAACCCGTCGTGTTGCACCGTCGGGAATATGTTCGATATGAGGATATTTTTGCGCTAATTTATTCATAAACTTTAAGTCATGTTGCAATTGTTTTTGATAGCCAATCGTTCCTAATGTGCCGCCAACTGACATGATGGCATTATATAACGTGATCAATTTGGAAGTATGCGGTGCCAACACATTCACCCATTTTTCAAATTCAGGAATATAATAACAACCCCCTTCTGTCGTCGGATGCGGTTTACCCGGACACTGACAATACAGTTGCAACTTGACTTCACGAACCGCAAACGGCTGCCACAATTTAGTTTTTTGCCGGCTTAATGTAAACAGGTAGGGACATCGTTCTTGCTGTTGTTGGGTTTGGATAAATTGATGAGATAAATGATGTTGAATCAGTTTAACAATGTCCTCTTTCTCTGCCACCTTCGCTTGCACTTGGGTTTTCAATTCTGCCATCTGTTGCAATAGAACATCTTGTGTACGCCAATCCCACCCAAATAACAGTGCCGAGACAGACACATTTTTAAATGTTTCTTGGCATTGAATCTCCATCACATTTTTTTGGAGGGCTTTTTCAAGGTGTGCGTAATCAAACTCATAAGGGCAAGGTTGTCCGTTATGTCCCAAACAGGGGATTTTGCGTTTAATTTGCAGGCCCGGAAAACGCTCTAATGTCAGTTCTAAGCCATCGCGTAAAACCGCCAAAAAATGATGTGGATAGGGCCCACGCGCCGCTAACTCAATTTGCCGTTCCTCTGGAAAGCCTCGAATTAACCCCAAATGTTGATGCGCTGCATTATCCGCAAACAAAAACCCATAACGTCAGTGTGCATTTGTCGTGAAACGATGCGAGCGAGCAATAAACTATGTTGGGATGCCGGGCGGGAGCGTATTGAGTTCATACGTCATGCAAATTTCTTTCGCATCGCCCGTGTCATTCCAAGCAGCTTGATAATTGGGTGCTTCAAAAGGTAAACATTCCACAATAAAACGGGTATGTCTATCGTCTAAGGCGCGATAAGACAAGTCAAACTGTTCCATCAAATTTGAGAAATGCTCTCGCATCTCGTGATTTAAATCGGCCCAGAGTACGTCTCTATGCGCGTCGGTTAAAATACCTTTTTTATCAAGCACTTGTTGGCTCGTTAACACGCGGCTCATCAGCTCAGTCACCCACTGCGGTTTGAGAATGACGATATTTTTAAGGTCTTCATTATCGTGGAAATAGAGCAATTCCCCTAATTCATGTAGCCATTTTGCCAAAATCAGACAGTGGTTTTTTGCCAGATGATGCGCTGTCATTAATTCGTATAATGGGTTGGGTGTCAGGGATTTTTCCGTTTTTGCTCGGATAGCATTGGCGGCCTCTAACCAATGAGTGGGCCATTTTTCCCCCATCAGTGGCAACTGGGCGGCCGCTTTAGCAATTGCGTGGCGTACCTCGTCAATCCCAATCCCGGTTAAGTTGCCAACTTGGTAATATTTATCGCTGATAATTTGGGGGTATTTCTGTTTGAACTCGGCAAAGGGCAAGGTTGCGTCGGCGCGTTTATCAATGTGGGTCACAACTAACAAGATGGGAGAATCCGGTGCTTTGGCTTGAATGATATTGAGCCAATAAGACAATTTGCCCTGTTCATAGCCGGATACCGCATTCCACACCAAAATAAACAAGGCCTGTCAAAAAGAATTGATGGGTGGCATGGTAAATCGTTTGTCCGCCAAAGTCCCAGGTCTTCAATTGCATTGTGACATTGGCTTGGGTGGGATGTTTGAGTGCCCAAGTATCGACAGCAACACCATGTGTGGAGTCTTCCTGATTGTCAAACGTTTCTTCTCGTAACTGATGAAGCAATGAGGTTTTGCCAACCCCGTCTTCACCAACCAGCAGTAATTTAGCTGCCCATTGCGGTTGTTTGTCAAGACGTAGATAGGTAAGAATTTCTTGAGTGCCTTGCGCGACAATTTCTGGCGGTGGAAAGATAAGCGGGTTTTTATAAACGGAAAGTACTTTGAGATTTGGTAAATGAGTGATTTCTTCAGGCAGCGCGTTAATGTGGTTATTGTCGAGAGAAATCACTTTTAGCTGAGACAATTGGGTTATTTCTGGTGGCACCCTGTTAAATTGGTTGTTAGCGAGGTAGAACCATTCTAGATGTTTTAATTCTGCGATGGTGGGCGGTAAAACCGTTAACAGGTTGTCCGTGAGAGACAGTACCCGGAGATTGGTGAATTGCGCGATTTCCAGCGGTAACTCGGTGAGTTGATTATTGTCTAGGTAAAGTTCTTCTAGGTGGGTGAGTTCAAGCAGCTTTGGTGGGAACGTGGTCAGTTGTTGCTCGCATAAATCGAGTTTGCCGCTGTCAGCGGCTTGGTTAATCAGTTGGGTTCCATCATTTTACGGATACTATCCCTAAGAAGGGATAGCATCCGTTTGAAATAGTCTCCACCAAATATTACCTGAAATCCATTTTATTGCATAAGACGATGCCCAACCATATCCACTAAGGTAACAATTGGGCCCATATCCTCGCCTGTCATGTAAAAAATAAATAGGTAAAACGTCATCATCAATCGCTTCATGTTAGTACAACGGATACGCGAAATAAACGGATTAGGAAAGCCAAACCAATCCGAACAATCCGTAAATATGCTGTGCTCTATATCCGCCTAATCACCAACAATGTCTCATCATCGTCAAGCTGTTCAGGTTGGCAAAACTCATAAGCCTAGTACAACGGATACGCGAAATAAACGGATTAGGAAATATAGTACAACTTCTTTCCGGAATCAACGGATTAGAAAGGCACAATCAATATCAGTTCAATCCAGAAAGAAGCTGTACTCGGTTTGTTAAAACGGATACTATCCCATCGAGGTATAGCATCCATCCGTAAAAAATGGGTTTCAATTTACTGAGGACACCAAAATTCTCGGCTGGTGCAGTGGCGAGGGATTGCCATTGATTATCTCTGATGAGTGCAACATGTGAGCCGGCGTTGTTCAACGTTATTTCGTTGTTTTTTAATTGCAAATAACACAGTTCACAGCCTTCGTATTTGGGGAACGGGTGAAAGGTGGTTTTGAAATTCTGTGCAAAGAGGCGCATGGTGGTTAGCACATCTTGGCGGCGTTGTTGCATAAATCAAAAATATTTTTTTATAATCAATGAGTTACAAATTTTAGCCCATTCACCAGTATTTATGCAACAACGCCCATCTTGGCTTAAATCGGTTTCTGCAAAAAAAATGTGTGTTTTGCTGAGATTGAGGGCGGTTTCGACACCATGCCCGGTTAAATCGCCGACGAGCAAGTCAAAATCACTGACGAAAACGCCCACTTGTCAGCTTGGTGCGGGCAAGTAAATGATTGGCTGACAGCGGTGAAGGGCAACTTCATCAAAGCGTACCATTAGCCCCGGTTCAGCACCGCGTACCAGCCAGAAAACGCCGTCCTTAGAAGGCCGGCAAGAAATTAGTGGGCAACCTGACTTATCCAATCTTGTTTTAACAGATATTCCCCAACCGCTTTCCCCGCTAGAATTTGTCCTTTGTCGTTGAGATGCTCATCATTACCTACATAACAATCCTGACAAGATTCGATCACGTTTGTAAGATCTAACGTGGAAAAAATTTGCAAATGCTTGTTTATCCATTGATAGTAGCGGTTTACACGGTAATTATCCACATTGAAAGTTTGTAGAAGACGTTGTCTGATCGTGCGATTCCCATAAAACTGGTCTGGAAAAATCACGATATAAAAAGGTACATGGCTTTCCCTAGCCATTTTTAGCAGAGAAGTATAAACAGTTTCAAAATCCGGTTTTGCAGCTTTTCCATAGTTTCTTTGAAAACGCTGAAAAACGAGAGGCCCAATGACATATTCGTTAACCGGTTCCGTTGAAGCTTGGGTTTGGTCCGCTTTGCCATGGGTAACGTTAATGCGTTCTTTAAAAAGTGTGCCGGCAATAATGGCATAACGAAACAGGTAACTGTTAAGCGGATGAAAAAACCGTAGAATGAGATTCTCAGGAAAACGGTGTATGACACCCCCAACTGATTTTCGCTCGGTGTTTTTGAGGTGGTCAGTAAAATCATTTTGGATAAACAGGGAAAAAACCACCCCATCGTATTGATAACCTTCTTTTTTAAGATGCTTAAACAGCTTGTAAGTATCATACGGAGAATAACCGGGAACGCCGGCATTGAAAACTTGAAACTGTTGTCTGCTGTGGATATTTAAATGCTTTTCGACAACCTTACAGTAGGATGTGTCGAGGGTGCTGCTGCCCTGGCCAAATGTATAAGAGTCGCCCAAAAACAGAAGCCGACGTTTCTTAACTGGAACTTCCTTAGCATAATCGTATCCTTCATTAAACCCCAGTTGGTTTGTTGACTTAGTGGGTTTTCGCAAAATGAGGGACTCGTGGTTATAGTATTCTGTTCCTAAAAAGTTAGACAAAGCTGGACATTTTTTGGTAATTCGCTCTCTGTTGATAACTCTTGCGAGTTGCAACTAGAGTCCTGGTTGAGCAGTCCCAACCGATGTCGCTCGGTCCGTTCTAACAAGATGGATTTTACCTTTTGATAAGGCATCCAACGATCTATCTCCGGATCGCTTAGTCTTGTTAGAACGTTTTGCGCTGCATTCTCATCAGCTTGTAACACCACCCCGTCGAAACAGTTAAATGAATCTCCGCTACGTTTGCCCAAAAGGACTCCGTGACGACTATCCATTTGCGAGGTGTACGCGCTATTGACAAGAATGACCGAAGAACCTCTTCGGCGAGAAATCGTGTCTAATGCTGTTGCTATCACGCCTTTTGTCCAGGCCGATAGTCTTCTTGTTACATTTTTTCCAAATTTTCTTGACGCTATTGGGGCAGTTAAATCTTCAACAGCTATTACTTCAGCTTTATCAACCACTTTATGCGTCGCTTTACATATTTTGTCTTTTACTTGAAATTTTACTTTTTGATTCTGACGATTGAGTTTCTTGCTGCCTAGATTGTTCTCAATAATATTTTTCTTTTTATGAGGCTTTTTATCTATGACAGCTTTCAGTTTATTTCGAGCTTGATATTTTTTCTTGAGTTTATCGGAATGTTGGCTTAAGATTTTTCCCAATCCTTCTCCGTGATGTTCACCATCAGAATCTACAAAAACCTCGGTATAACCTTTATCTAAGCCAATAGTCGCTACGCCACAATCTTTGGTTTCCGCAATATCTATGGTGTAATGAACCTCAATTTCGCCTTCTTTTAAAATCAACCTCAAGGTACCACTCGGTTCAACCGTCGTGTTTAATGGGATTGCTATTCGTTTGCCTTTTTCTAAGCTAGGTATTTTGATCCAAGTATGCCCACCTAACTGAAAAGTTGTATAGCTATCCGAACGCACTATAATCTGATTGTGAGTATGATTATGCCCGCGTTTCCAATGTTTACGCATCAAACGTCTTAGGTAATTATTTGAAGTCCAGTTATCAGATTTAAGTTCCTTATAATGTTCAATGCGTGTTTTTTCATTAGAAATTTGTCTGTAAAGTACTTTTCTGACTTTTTCTTTAGCAGCTTCTCGGTTTGCTTTAATATTACCAAAAGTGTCCCTTAGAGTTTCTTTCCAAGCATTAGCAGAAACCGGAAATAGATGTTTTTCTTTAAGCCATTGATCACGAATAGTTCTATCGCTTTTAGAAGCAACACCGCTAATTGAACCATAACAGTGCCAAACCTCAGAACGAATTTGTCCCAGTCGTTTGGCTTGTTCTTCTAAGCATTGATATTTACCTGGATTCAACTTCTTGCTTTTAACAGTTCTCGTTACAATCATTTCAATACCTATTTTTGTTACCCATAATGTCCAATTATGGGTATCTTTGTCCAACTTTTGAGTAGCAGTTAATTTACTCCGATTATCCCGTTGGGGTGGTCAACCAGAATATAATCAAAAACCATGACGATTAATTCACTGGCAGAGAACATGATAAAAAACACAAAAATGAAAAAAACATGACGTTTTTTCTTTGTGAATACAAGTACACCAAGTAAGGCCAAGAAAAAGACCAGTGATAAAATTGAAAAGACATAATAAACCGTTTGCCCCCGGTTGAAAATACCGGAAGGTATATAACCGCTGTAATCCTGAATGATAATGGATAGAACGATTATCAAACAAATAAGAGACAGAAAGCGCTTGAGCCAGGTTAAAGATCGTGACTCGTTTACGTTCATAATATAAAGTACTCCCATTGTGTTTATAAGGGTAGTCCCTAAAAAATAGTAGAGATCAATAATTTACAAAACATTTGTGATTCATTCAAAAAAATAAAGGAATCATAAATATAAGTTGTCCTTTTGCTCTACTTGGATGACACTGTAAGTAAATGATTTTTAAATACAAG
>QNER01000276.1 GCA_003646175.1 Candidatus Parabeggiatoa sp. nov. 1 | reverse complement strand
TTTGTGAACGTCTTTCCATTCCGTTTTATGATCCAGAAACGGATGAAGAATGACAAGTTTCTTCAAAGTGGGCCATGTTGTCGAATTGATAGGCCCTCATTTTGGTTCCGCGTTTCGCTACAGCCATGAGCCTGGGGATCAATCCCCAGGCTAAAAGCTCAAGTCTGCTAAAGCAGACTAACAGACAACCTTAGCGTTAGTGCCCTTTAGGGTACTACCCCCGCTTTGAGCGCAGAGGAATCGCTACTGGCGGAAAACTTGATCATCGAGTAATAGCTGTTCGTAGTCACTCGGAAAAACAGTCGCTAAAGCGACTACTACAAACAGTCGCTAAAGCGACTACAAACTTATAGATTAAGTGCAAGTTGTGACGGTGCAACGTTTTCTGCGTCTGGATCAGATTCATCATCATCTTCTTCTAACTTAAACGTATTAACGTACTCTTCAATGGTGGACATTGCATGGAGTACGAATGGCAAAGACGTCCAATCCTGATACTGAGCATGACCAAAACGTAGGCTTTCTACAAAGCGAATAAGAATTTCATCCACATCTTCTGGATGCTTGTGGACAATAGCAAATTCTATTGTTCTTGGAGAAGAGGCTGGCTTTGTCATAATGTCAGCTTCTGACATAATATGGGTTGTTTTACCCTTTATTTTGGGTGCAATATCCATATAAGCTTTACCGGGGCCTTTATCTGAAACAGAAGAAGGTAATTCCCGTTTTTCAAAAACGCTAGTACCACGTTTATATTGCAATTTTGGCGGAGCCACCGATAAAAATGTCGGAATGGGTGTTTGGTTCACTCTAATGAGTGTTGGTACGGTTGTATGTACCTGTACGGTAGCCGTTTTATCGGCTTGTTCATTGCCACTTGCCTCAATTTCTGTGTAAACAACTTCTTTCCGTTGACAGAGACTCGGCGGAATATCAGTTCTGCAACGGATAATACGGAGTCCTTTCCAAGACGATTTCTTGAATTTTTCCTTACCAATTGATCGTTTTTCTGGTTTCAGATTTTTATCTTGAAGCCACTTCCAAGCATACTGACTGTTAATGTGGGTTGAATTGACAAGGATGAGAGCATGAGGATCATCTTTGGCAACTTCCTCAATCACTTGGTAGCAAAACGCCACAATGCTGTTCCCGATGTCTTCAGCCTTTAAACCGAGGCTGTGTTTGGACAGCTTAGAGATACTGAATAAACCTGTTGTAAAAGGCATCCATTCAGAAATGTTTGATTTGCCCTCCCAATAAGAATATTTAAGAGAGGACTCACCTGTCCTCGTGTCATATCGGACAGCGGCTATTAACTTACTGCGATTTTTAAATCGGGTTTTATTTTTGGCTATCACAGCTAAACCAACAACATATCGCGGTTTACGTTCGGCCATCTTATCGGTAAACAACGCATTGAGACTTTCTGGAACGGCTTCTGCATAACCACTCTGAGCAAATAACAGATCATACAGCGCGTTCTGAATTCTCATCAGGTAGTCGCCCAAATAGATTTTGCCTGCCTTGGTGGTTTGTGGCGTATCAAGGTACTGACAAGCAATGTTTTTATTAGCCAATGCCATTCGTGTAGCAACCTTGTTCAGTGGATAGTCTTTTTGTTGTTTTCCATCCTCTGACTTAAACCACCAAGGTGCCTCAACCAGCGCGAAAATGGGCATGGGGTATGCCTTGTGGATTTTCTCAACAAGATCAGTCCATCTCTCAACTTGAGTTTTGAGGTAAGCGTCCTGTTTGACTGCTTTCGGTTTTGTTGATTTATAGGCATAGCTTGGCAAATGAACTTTATACACCTTAACCCGATCACCAACAAGCCGTTTTGCCATTTCAGTGATGATTTCTCGACGCTTCTTATTTTCACCAATCACAACTAAGGTAGGCGTGGTTTTAAAGACATGGTTAATCGCCCTGATATTAATGTCTCTTACTTTTTCCAGTTTGTCGAGTTTCTTATCCCCACCGTTCAACTTATCGGTAATTCCTTCTGGCTCAAGAGAGAGTGCTTTTCTCAAAGTACCTTTGAGTATTTCTGCGGTGATCTTCTCTTCTTCGATAACAACTTCTTCCTCAGAGTCAATTAAGCCTTCAAGGAAAGTTTGCAAATCGAGCATGGAACGTTTTGGCTTGGTAACTTTTTTTGAGCGTACTTTAGTCCAATCTGTCCAAGGCACCACTCCTATTTTAGATAACGGTTCAGCTATCGCATCAAAGAAAATCACTCTATCTGCTGTCGTAAAACCATGCTGAAGAGAATGGTTGCTTGGCATTTGATTGGTGTAAACTGCACGAGCAACTGTATTAGCATTTTTAGAAGTCAGTCGAAGGTTTTTCAAATCTGTCACTGTACCATTTGATGGCAAGCCACAACGCTCACTCATCCGAGCGTAAACATCATCCCGAAATTCATAGATTCCAGATTCTCGGTTTTTAAACAGCTCAAAAGCAATACAACGGCCAGAGTTACCCTCATCATGAACATAGCCAGTGATGTCTTTGTTGTACAAATTCTTATTCTTAGGATCATCAAGAAAGGCCATCTTACTGTCAAGCCAGCGAGTTCTGGTGAATGTGGCTGTGATGATGGGTTTATCATAATTAGGCATCGTTTCGACAGAGAGTTTCAGACGTAGCGAAAACTCTCCCTTACCGTCCTTACCTTCCTTACCTTCCTTACCTTCCTTACCTTCCTTACCTTCATTAGCTTCCATCATCAGCGGTTTAGTCATCAGTTCAACCGCATTATGGCGATATCGGCTTATAACGGGCAACAGTTTCCCTAATTTTGGATGAATCTCAACGCCTGATAATGCCTTCAACAGCGCACTTGATAACTCTTCAAAGCTATCAGTAAAGTTGCCTTTAGGCGTTTTTTGATAGCCTAATTGCCAATCAAACGGTTTAATCACTTCTTTCTGAGAAGTGAGTACTTCGTCTTGTGTATAGAGTTGATCAAGACGATCAATGAATTGATCATCAATCTGGTACCTTTGGCAAAAATGAACTAATGCGGCCTCGCTAGTCGTCCATAAGTTAAATGAATCGTTCACTTGCTGAGTCACGACATCAGTGTATTGATTTTCAGCCACTAAAAAGGGTTTCAGCTTGTCATGGTTGCCGAAATAATTAAGCCCCAGATCACTTAACAAACTAAGAAGGCCTGAAGCGGTGGCTTCAATATCAAATCTTAAAGCACTATAAGGCAGTCGTAAGTGTTTCTTCTTGCTGTTTTCCCTGGCGCGTTCTAATACCGTCTTCAACAGAGATTGAACCGGTGGTGTCCAAAAAAGCCCCGTGCAATCTCTCGTTTCTTCCTGATGCTCGGCCGAATCAAGCGTAAAGGCAAAAGCCATAATTTCTGTTTGTTCACCTGATTTGACGTAAAAAGGCGGGTTATCAGTCATTGTATCCCTCGTGTTCACTACCAATAAGTTCGTTTTCAACAAGCTGAGACAGAGGCTCATAGAATGCTTCATACAGTTCCCGTGCAATTTCGGCATGAACTGGATTAGGATCATGTATCACTTGATGAAGAATATTCCGCATTTGAATCAACATACTTGAGGATTCATTATCTTTTTGTCCTGATGCCGTGCGGGGTGCCCAAGCCGCATCCACAAAAAATACCTGACATGGCATTCCACCGCGCATAGCACGCCCAATCGTTTGAATAATATCAACACAATTATTCGCAACGAAGGGTTCAACTAAATTGCCCAATCGGCTCATCATAAGCGGATTATTCAATAGAATCTGGGCTTGCTTATAGGCTTGTTGGCGTGCGCTTCGCCAACTCTTATCCAAGGCCTTCAATGAAGTATCGGGTGAAAAAATGTGTGAATCAAACTGTTGTGATGCTCTTCCTGCCAAGCTCACCAACAAAGAAAGATCATCAGGTGTCGGATGCGGACGTGTTAAAAAATAGAGTTGCCCAAGCGCGGCATGAAGCTTGCGAGGCCCTTCGCTAAAAACAATATTGGTGCCACGTCCAATCGCACCGATTGGAAACACAAGAATGTTAAACTGAGGATTATCAGCAAATTCGATCTCGACTTGTGCCGAAGTAATCCATTCGTCTCGATGGCCGCCGTCTGGAATTTGATTGACGACTGCCATTGTTTGACGATTAATTTCAGGATACCTGTTTTGAATGTATTGTTTAACAATCTTGGCTTGAGCATAACTATTAACAACAATTCCTACCTTTCTGGGATAAGGAACCGCATCAAACTCAGCCATGTTAGACAGGACATAAGAATCCTCTTCATCTTTCAAGATATGATCCACAAGACGTTTAAGATTTTCTTCCCGTAGGCGTTGCTTGGACACACCACTGATACGAATCGGCACTATTTTTGGGCCACTTTCATCAGTAGCCGGAATGAAATAATAAGTTGTCTTATCACGCGGTTGAATTTCTTCCGTAGGTTGTTGTTCTATAGGGCGAAGCAAATAATCAGGCCCAACTTCAATATGATAAGCGGGGGCTGGTTTCAAAAAAGAGGTGGCACTGGTGAGTAGAACGGCTGGCCCTTTTTCGTTGCCATTGCCCTGAAGCAAGTTAAAAAGACGATATAAAAAAATTCTTGGCGCACCCTCAAAAGCCAATTGCTTCACTTGAATTTTAAGTTCCTGTTTCGTTGAGGAAGATTCTGGAATTTCAAATTTAACCCCAGAAAGTGCGCCAATAATATTAGCCGTACCTAAACGCAAAATGTCAAGTGGTGGTTGTGTATGAACAATTTCAGCCGGGATACGCTCAAGCGCAACCATTTCTTTGAGAATCGGTTTGAGTGCTTTGTATGAAATAATAGAGAAACTGACACTCACGAGGAGTCGGCCAAGTTCTCTGGCTCGGCCGGTAATTTCTTTCTTGCCAAAAATGTATTTGAGGAACGTTTCACTTATCTGTTCTAACGTGTTATCAACATGGCGTGAGGGTTTCAGAACGGCCATTGACAGGCGGATTAATTCACTATAGAGCGCTGTCGCCTCTGTAGTTGATACATTGGGTAATTCTAAGCTACTACCCGTCTTTGACAGCAACGTCGTCCACTCTTCATCACCTGTTTCTTCAGCGATTTCCTGTAATTCCTCATTATCGAATATAGCCAGACAAATGATCGCCGTCCAAAATATATTGATTTTTTCTACCAGCTCATAAACTGACAAATTGTTTGAGTTATTATCGTCTGCGACGTTTTCATCATCCGTTTCTCCTCTCGCCTCTCGAACAATATCTTTGATAAGACTTAATGTCGTTATCAAAGCGCCTTTTTTTTCTTGTTTGATAATATCCAACTTAGCAATTGTCCGAAATAGGCGTTGGGTAAATTGAGAAAACGCGTTCACTCTCTCTGGAAACTCTGGATTTTCATTGACACGTTGCCACCCTTGACTGGCCGTTCTTCTGACACTTTGCTCATTAATCAAGTTATGAAAAGAATTGGCATCTCCAGACAGCTTAATTTCAGAAATAGACATCTCATCAAGTGCTTTTTGAGCATTGTCGGCTTCATCAATGATGACGACATCAAAACTAGAGGCAATGAGTTCCAAGTAGCGGATCCTCGCAGCGAGTGCATGGGCCGAAACCGCCGCCGTTGTAGAAATAATGTGCCCAACCCACACATCAGCCTGAATTAAGTCGCGGGGTGCTTTATTATGTCCACAACTGTACCATCCCGAACAAAGCAAAGATTGGTACCTTCCGTTTTTGTTACGAAGATGGGCCTGATGAATATTTTCACAAGGTGCGTATCCATAAGGCAACAAATCAGCTTCTTCTTGGGCAAGCGCAAAACCGGCTAAGGCACAACTTTTACCAAAATACTCACTGCCGGGGATATTCAAACCAAATCCACCATTATCACTACTGGCAGCAATGGTTTCGGCAATTCTATTGGCATGGCGATCTCTTGACAGTTCCGACTGTCCACTCAAAAGGGAGGCCTTCAGGTTGTAATATCTAAAATCATTGAGATAACTTAGGGCTGTTTCAATTTTTGGAAATAAGATTAAAGTCTTTATGTGGTTTCGAGCCAGATAAACCCCAAGACAGGTGAGTAGGGTGGTTTTGCCTGAACCCGGTAACCCAATGAGATGGATAACCTCTTTGAGATGTAGTGTCTTGGCTTCGGGTAATGCTGGCGTTGTGGTTGAACACAAAATACAACGTTCAAGTCGAGCTTGCCAATTGTTTTTATTAGCCCTCTGTGGATCCTCAGCATCCTTCTGATCCATATCAATGGCCGTTTTCAGCAATTCCGTTACAGGAATTTCAATATTGTTAGTGATAGTTCGGTTGAGATTGTGAACAACCGTTTTCGCCGGTAAAGGGGGTGAATATGCTTCTATATGTTGAGCTTCTCGAGCAAACTCAAGTGGCACCAGCGAATTTTTTTCTGGATCGACCAAATCTTTTCCATGTGTCTTATAAGGTAATGGCTTTCTTAAAATGTCGAGGGCTTTATCAACTTGATCCTCAATTAAATTATCTGGGCGCGAAAAGCTCAGCGTTTCTGAGTTTATCTCAAAAACGGCTTCAATTGTTAAGGAAGGATCATTGACGGCTTCATTGTATAAAGCCACTTGCCGACGAATGGAGGCCTCAGACGGATAATCCAATCCCATCATGCGAAGGTTAAACAGTTCTTGGGCATGTTTTTGTAACAGCTTGGTTGTCAGTAAGCTGTGAAAACCACTGGTGATTAACGGCACGTAACGCAATGAATTAACCCCAATACGCTCTAAAAATGCACAGAGGTACTGAATACGCGCTACGCCTCTCCAAAGATTAGGCAGTTCTCGCATTAGATATGTCCTGATTTGATTGAGTTGATTAAAGCACTTACTGTCATAAATTCAAGGTTTTTAGCAGCACCACTTTTTTGAAAAGTCAGGGTTGCCATATAAGTACCCGCTTCGTCTTCTAACTCATCGCTGATGGCGATAATTTTGCGCTCATAATTAGCCAGCTTGCCTATCGACGTATTCAGACGGTTAATCAACATCAAAGCCGAAGTATAAGATTTGGCATCAATTCCTACCGCCAAACCATCTAAAGCAACATCACAAGCGTCGGAGTCAGGATACAATTTAACGTTTCTTCCGACTTTCTGAGCGGCATCATAAATTTCAATTTCATCCAATCCAGGGCCTACCCAATAAGTCAGTAATTGACTATTGAGTAATTTCATCTCATCAGCCAAAAGGGTTTCATTTGTTTTTGGAAAAACACCTTTTCGTCGGCAGTGACTCACAACACAAAGGCCATCAGGATAACGTGTTTTATCACGAACGGGCCTAAGTAACCCCCCACAATGAGAACATCTATGCACTTGCTGATTATTGTGCGTCCACTGGCTGGGAATCTCACGATAAAAAGAAGCAATATCTTTTCTTGCTTTAGGAAATTTTAGACTGTCTTTCCATTCTTCAAGTTCTTGACTTGTGACAAGCGGATGACGCACTATAAATTCACGTATTGAAGTGTATAACTCATCTTTACGGGAACGTGCGGCTTTGACTAACTTACGGACTTGATTGTGGTACTTTTTCTCTAAAATTTGATCTTCACCATATCCACCTGGCTCTCTTGCCAGTTCAAGTGATTCAAGAGTTGGCACAAGGGTTTCCGGTTCAATAAGAATAATCTCTCGATAAGGAAAGTCCTCTTTCTCAAAATAATCAATGCCCCATTCCTTAACAGGTTGAGTTGCCATTTCCATAACGGTATGGACTGAAGCCACTTTATCCTCTTTTCCTTCACACATATAAAGAGCCGATAGGCGTGGTAGTGCAGAAATTAGAAGTGGCTCAAGTTCCGTCTCATTTTGGCGGATTATCGAATAGTTATCTTTCAACTTATCGTATTGCTGAATGAGACCTTGTGCTAATAGCGTTAATATAACATCGGGTGGAGATACAAGAATATTATAGGGTGAGACACTCATTTTTTTAGACTCTGAATAGATGGCAAGTTTATACTTTGTACCGTCACAAATTGCGCTTTTGTCATTTCGACTCAGTGAGAAATCTTGGATAAATCTATGTTTTGGCTGGAGTCCAAGATTTATCTTGGACAAGCCAAACTAAAATTTGGACTCAATAGTAGTCGGAACACTTTTTGCTAAAAAAAACCTTATTTGTGGTTAATTTCAACAAAAAGTTCATGGGTTTAGCATCCGTTTCTGTTGGTAAAAAAATTTAACTCAGCCAGAAATCCGATTTTTAAAAAAGTCGGATTTCTTTGACGCTTAAAAAACTTTTAAATAACAATCAATTATATTATTGATTAGCAAAAACTGTTCCTATCACTATTGGTTTGGACTCATTTTTTTTTTAAATACTATATATCTTTCACCAAACATCTCAATAGACATAATGAGACACTATGTCACCATGTTAGTCAAGTTATTTTTGAGTTTAATGTTCGTAGTAGCCGCTTTAGCGGCTCGCTTTTGGTTGCTACGAAAACGATAAGTCGCTAAAGCGATTAATAGTTATCCAGATAAATTTGGTGACTTGAAAAATCCTATTTTTCTAAAAAATAGGATTTTTACTAAAAACTTTTCTGGACAACTATACAAAACAACAACTACAAACAGTCGCTAAAGCGACTACTACAAACGACTACTGCAAACGCTCATTCAAGGCTTG
>QNER01000275.1 GCA_003646175.1 Candidatus Parabeggiatoa sp. nov. 1 | reverse complement strand
TATGCCTTTTGTTTCCATTGCTCGTTATTGAGTACAGCGAATTAATAAATAAACGGATTAATCCATTGTTTTGAACAGGATTACACCGATTTAAATATTCTCATTCGTTTCAGGCGAACCTGGTACGAAAAATGGCGATACTCATTCGTTTCAGGCGAACCTGGTACGAAAAAAGGCCGGAGATTCTCAGGAGTACAAGGCGAACCTTGTACGAAAAAATGCGTGGTTATTAAAAAATCAGATTATAATCCGGTTAATCTTTAAATCCGTTAAATCCTGTTCAAACCTCCTTTAGTACAACGGATACGCGAAATAAACGGATCAACTCAAGCACGCCACCAGCCAATCCGTTCAATCCGTAAATCCGTTGTACTAAACAATAATCCAATAATCCGGTCCATCCATAAATCCGTAAAATCCGGTTCAAACCTCCCTAGCAATCCGGCGCAGGATAGCATTAATAATCGCAGCTTCTTCCCAACCCAACGGCTCACACAACACCGCCTCATCTCGCTCGCCGTTTAAAATACGACGAATAGCAGCCACTAAATTTTCCCAGCCATCTGCTGCTTTTTCTAAGATGGATGATTCTAGCTCTTGCCTCACTTTAGCATCATCCACAGCTGCAACCACCCCAGCAATAAACGGATCATGTTGCTGCAATTGATACCGCGCCCCCTGAAACTTCTGATATGCTTTTTGCGATTTACGATAATATTCAGAGGCTTTAGCGGTGTCATGCGGTTTTTCGGCAATTTGTCGTCGTTGCCGGGTATAAAGTTTTTTTAATTGCTAAGGCTTTCTCAGCCAATTGTTGGGCTTCGGCTAAACGGTTGGGTTGGTTTTGGAGGAGATCAGCAAGGTGGCTTAAATCCATTGCCACATATTTAGGATTATTAAGCTGTTTATCAACCTTAATCGCTTTCCGACACCACGCTTCCGCATCTGCCAATTTGCCCATATTTTCCATCACCATGGCTAAATTATACCAAGTTTGGGCAATGCCGACTAAATTCCCTTGTGCTTCATCAATATTAGCAGCTTGCCGATAGGCGTGTTCAGCGGCTTCCCACTGTCCGGTTTCTTTATACACTACACCTAATTGATGCCAAATAGCAGCTTCACTATCGGGTTCATGGAAACGCTGAAAAATGGCTAAAACGATTTTATAACGTTGTTCGGCTTCGGCTAAGTTGCCTTGGGCTATAGCTAAATTGCCTAGTCCTCCTTGTATCACCGCTTCTCCTCTTGAATCACCAATTTTTTGGACAATTGTTAAACTTTGCACATAAGCCTCTTGTGCGTCTATATAACGTCCCATGTCTGTCAGTAATTTGCCTAAATCGCTGTATAAAAGTCCGGTTTGGCGTTGTACGCCCTTATCTTGTTCTAATTTCATAGCCATCTCTAAACCCTGTTGATAATAAGTGACAGCTTGATCGGCTTTTCCTTGTTGAATAAAACAACGGCCTAAATTTCCTAAAGTGACACAATGCTTATAACTGGTTGTCGTGCCTAAGCCAGTTAAAATATCGGTAAAGATATTGGCTGCTTCGGTATAATGCCCAGCATTGAACAATTGTTGGCCAACACTGTGTTTGCTTGAATACCAGTTTTGATTCCCCACTTCTCCCGCCAATTTGGTTGCTTGCTGATTAAGTTGCTCCCAGTCATGTTGCAGTCCGAAAAAATATAAAAACATATTCATGTAAGTCACAAACTCCACAGCATAATCGATTGCTTCGGCTAACGCTCCTTTGACGGCAAATAATAAATTGGGGAATTCACGTTTGACAATGGCACGGGTTTCAACGGGATTTTGGAAATCTGCAACATACAAATCATGCGACAATTCATAATAGCGGCGTTGATGACGGTGGCGTAAATCCTCGTTGTCTGATTGTAATATGGTGGTTAAGCTGGGGTGAAATTGGAGATACGGCACGCTAATATTGGGCAAAGTTTCTACTTGGATTAACCCGGTGGTTTCTAACAAGGGCCGTAATTTACCCCATTTGTCTACTGGGATTTCAGTGATTGCCAATAACATCATTTCTAATGCCCCACCCTGAAATACCCCCAACTTCGGCAACCAACGCCGCGCCTCTTCATCCAATCTATCCAACGACAAATTTAACGAAGCCAATAACAGATTATCCGGCGTTTCAGCAATAAATTTCTCCAAGCGCGTCCCCAATTCCGCTACTTCCCGCACTTTCAATTGTGCCGCTATCAAACCAATCGACAACGGATGATAGCTGACTTGCTTGAACAGTGCTAATACCGCCTCGCGTTTTGGCAACGCTACTTCGGGTGCGGGCGGTAATTGCAATAAGCGTTGAAAATAGGCAAGCGCATCGTCTTCTGCCAACCCAGCTAACGCTAACGATTGATGGATTAAACTGCTCTCGGTGGGATAATCGGGGTGGTGAAAATATGGGGAACGCGTCGTCAACAATACCCGACATTGACCGATTTCAGACCATTCTTTCGCTTTCGTTAATAACTCACTTAACGATTTTGCGGTTATAGCCTCCACATTATCTAAAATCAGCAAAGTTGGTTGCAGCGCCAACGCCGCCGTCGCCGCTTGTGCATCCACTAAACTTTTATCCAACACCGTCGCCAAGGTACTCACCGCCCAACCAACAGCATCCACCCCTTGAAAGCTGGCATAATCCACAAAACAGACTTTCGCAAATAAGCCAGTGCGGTACAACCATTGCCCCGCTTCGATAGCCAAATAGGTTTTCCCTTGTCCCCCAAAGCCGGAAATGGTAAAGCGGCGCGTCCCATCTTGGACAAAAGCGCATTCAATTTGCCATAATTCTGGAGTGCGCCCCCAAAAACCAGCCGCTTGTAAGGCGTGTAAATTACCCCAATGAATCTCAGCCGGTTGTTCGACTTCAATAGGGGTTGTCAACAACGGGGAATCTTCACCGGCTTGATACAAGGCCGGTAAAAACCAATCATATAATTTAAGGGTGACGTGTTCTTGCCCCCGTTGCAGTTCAATCCGATCGGGGTTTTGGTACAAATAACTCCGCGCATTATCTAGGGCTTCGCCTACGCCTTTGCCTTGTGTAAGATGTTGATAAAACGCCGAAAATAGCGCACGAGTCGCATTGACATGCACCGAATGCGTCATCGCGATAACGCTCGGCACACCCGCATGAGTCAGTTGCACTGCCACCGTACCCATTGGCTCTTCACTGTCCCCTATCGCGGCCGATTGACACGCGGACAGGATGACTAACGGAATATTGGCTGCGCCTAAAATCAAACCGAGTCCGGTAGCGGGTACACGGTGTTTAGTCCAACTGCCTTGATGAGTAAAAAGCAAGTACCCCATTGATTCAGTTGAATTAAAAGCACCATGCCCGTCAAAATGGAGAATGTCGATAGGCGGTTTCGTGTTATCTTTTAAGCGCGCCTTCAAATTAGCTAAAGTAGCGGGGCGCAAAAATTCCACCTCAATCATCCGCCCTGTTTGATCCAACGCCTCCAACACAGCGATTGGATCAGTACGTGGATCAATAAAGCTTGCACCTTGTGGGCGACTCACCACAAAGAGTAAATGTAAATGCGTTTTTGCGGTAAATGCTAAAGGTTTTTTAGCATTATCCAAATTGGCTAAACGGCGACGAATCGAAATACGCGGTGCGTCATGGAATAAATAGTTATCCTTAAAACGCAATAATTCCCACGGCAATGACAAAATCGCTGGGTGGCTGGCACTTATCGTCAATAAACGCCCCACATTTTTTTGGCGATGGAATTGCTGAAAGAGTTCCACCGTTTTATCATTATAAAAGACTGATTTTAACAAGTTTTCTCCCAATATGGACAAGCGTGCCGCGATTTTAGCAGCCCTATTATCATCAACATCGGTGGTGTACAGATAAGCGTACACCTCTAAATACCAGCGGATGTCTTTTTGATCTTCCTCGGTGACGGGGGATTGAAAACCCAATTTGTCAGAATGTTGATCGTTAAAATGGACAATAACTTGATTTTCAGTCGTAAATTCTAGGTTGAGTTCTTGGTGCATGAGCCTTTGTAGAAAATTAGTACTTTGGCTCCTCGAAATAAACGGATAAGGCTTTCCTATAGTTTTCCAGAAAAATCCGTTGAGCCGAAACCGAGAGAAGTTTAGCAAACCTCTCTTTTGACAAAATATTTATCTTATAGTTTTTCAGAAAAATAACAGAAGCGGATGCTATCCCTTGCCGGGATAGTATCCGTCAACGACTTGTGAAATTATTATTCTTCACATCTATAGGAATACTATAAATTTATTATCTGTCATACTAACTTGGCACTGATCATTTTTATCCGTTTATTTCGCGTATCCGTTGTACTAAGGGAATACGCCTAGTTCAGCCTATTCACGGCAATACTTATCAGCAAACGGTTTCAATCCAATATGAAGAATATAGACAGTGACGGCAACCGCTAACACTTGCAATCCAATCCCAGAAAAACCCATCACTGCCAATAACGCTGCAAATCTTTCTAAAAGCGTCACTTTATCAATTTCGCCAAACATGGCATATTCCTTTCGCAAATCACTCTCGGCATCGCAGAGCATTTCTTTCGCTTTGTCGGCAAACGTTTGCAAAAAGGTATCGGCTTTTTCGTGCGCCTTGTCTTCAATGGCTTTGCGTTGCTCAGGTGGCAAGTCGTCATCCTGTGGGGCCGCACTGAACAATTGAGTGTCACCCCTCTTCATACCGCGTGCATAACCTTCACTCAATTCACCCAGTTGCTCATCAACTTGAGCCGAGAGAGCCGCGAGTTCTTCAGTCGTGAAAATGTCACTCATTATAGGTTCCCTTTTGGTAATGGATTGTGATTATAATAAATCGGTAATCGAGAATCGGTAATCGAGAATTGAAATTATGAGATTGAGCTTCGATTGAGGCTTTTGATGTGAATTGTCTTTGTTTATAACTACAAAGATTACTTATAAAAAAAGGATTAAATCGTGCTTTTTGTTAGGCTTTTGATATGAATTGTCAATATTGACACATTTTAGAGTCAATGAAAATCCTTTTTTATAAGCAAACCTTGTAGTTATAGACAAGTTTTGGAAAACATTTGAAATACATTTTTAGCAAAAACCACATACCTATACCATACTTTCGGCAAATTATTTAAACCCCCGCCCCTTCCATAACAAATAAACCGCCGCTCACAAACAATGACAACAGCGATGCGGTAATCATCCCGTCTACCATCGGCGCGGCAATGCGTTGCATGACTTCAGAACCAGTGCCATGTCCTTGCATGATGGGCAACCAGCCGGCAATAATCACCGCGACTGTCATCGCTTTTGGGCGGACTCGTAATACCGCGCCATCCATGATGGCGGCTTTGACATTTTTGTCATTATTCAAGCGGTTACTGGTTTGGTATTCTCCAAAAGCGTTGTCTAAATAGACGAGCATGATTACCCCAAATTCGGCAGCAACGCCAGCAAGAGCAATAAATCCAACACCAACCGCAACGGACATATTGTAGCCTAACAAACATAAGAGCCAAAAGCCGCCGACTAACGCAAAAGGTAAGGTTCAGTCATATTGCCAAAGGTTAAATACAGCAGTAGCAAAATGATAAACAGGGTTAAAGGCACCACTTGCGTTAATTTCTGTTGGGCGCGAAGCATATATTCATATTGTCCAGAGAATATGATTGAATAGCCGGGCGGTAATTTGACTTGTTCGCGGACGACGGCTTGGGCTTTTTGCACGTAGGTACCGACATCCACACCGCGAATATCGACAAATGTCCAACCATTTAAACGCGCATTCTCACTTTTGAGCATGGGCGGCCCATCCACGATTTTAATTTCAGCAACTTGCGCCAAAGAAATTTGGGCCCCAGTGGGCGTGACTAGCAGCAATTCTTTTAGGTTTTCCAAGTCATCACGCACTTCTCTGGGAAACCGTAAATTGACCGGGTAACGTTCTAAGCCTTCTATGGTTTCGGTGATATTCATACCACCCACGGCCGCGCTGATAACGGCGTTGATATCAGAGATATTTAAACCATAACGCGCTGCTTTCACTCTGTCGGGGGTGATTTCAATATAGCGTCCACCCGCCACGCGCTCGGAATAAGCCGAAGTCGTACCTCTACTTGCATGATGACTGCACAATTTGGTTTTCAATAACTTTTCCATATTAACACTATTAATAGTGCTAAAAATGGAAGAGACGGGGAAGTGGCGTCTTAAAAAAACTGAGCCACAATTTTAATTTAAATGACTTGCATCCTCTGAATCGCTGAGTTATCAGAGTTTGCTTAATTATAAGCCGTTTTAATAACCTTTGTTTTTATATATGTTTGAAGTTGATGATTTTAAAGGAGATTCATGAAAACCGGTTCGTACCATACCACAGTGGTATGTAACTTGTTGATTTTACTTGATTTAATAACCCAGTAGAATCCTGAAGATCCAAACACTTTTGCCTCGAACCCAAACTACGCAAAAGTTTTTCGCGAAGCTGTCAACTGAGGCAAAGTTCCCATTACCCATTAATAACTGAATTTTGCAAGAGGCTCAATTGATTTTTGCCTGTGAAATGATCATCGCTAATTTTTATCCGGACAAGTGGGAAATAGTACACAAAAAAAATTGTTTGAACTGATTCATGTAGGACAACAATTGTGTTATCCTACATGTTTTCAACGAGTCCAAAATTGCTTATCCGGGCAACCACAGTCTGTATTGATGATAAATCCGATTTTTTCCCCAAAATCGGATTTCTTTGATGGGTGAGAAATCCGATTTTTCCCCAAAATCGGATTTCTTTGATAGGTGAGAAATCCGATTTCTCGAAGAAATCGGATTTCTTAGACGTTGTTGATGAGTGAGAAATCCGATTTCTCGAAGAAATCGGATTTCTTAGACGTTGTTGAGAGAAATCCGATTTTTTCCCCAAAATCGGATTTCTTTGATGGGTGAGAAATCCGATTTTCCCCAAGATCGGATTTCTTAGACGTTGTTGATGAGTGAGAAATCCGATTTCTTCGAGAAATCGGATTTCTTTTTCTCAATAGACCAACTGGAGAATCACTATGTATTCTAATTCAATCAGATATTTGGTACCTATTATAGCTTGCGCTGCCATGCCGGTTGGATTGGCACTTGGGCAGGATGCCACCGCTCAAACACCGGTAACTCAGAAAAATCCGGTAAAAGAGTATGTTGGCTCAAGAAAATGTGGCAGGTGCCATGAACAGCACTACCATGGCTGGAAGTCTACCCTCCACACCAAGATGGAGCAGAGAGTCATAGCAACCGGCTATAACCAAACTGTCCTTGGCGACTTTTCGAGTAAGGATCCTGATCTCACCTTCACGTTGGATGAGGTAGACATGTTGGTAGGCAGCCGGTTCAAGCAGCGGTATGCAAAAAAGATCGGTGACGACTACTACATGCTGCCCGCGCAGTGGAATGTCGAGACGGATGAGTGGGTACCATACAACCCCAAAAAGGATTGGTGGGCGGCCGAAAAAGGCCTCTATCCTAAGGAATGGTACAAGCGCCCCAACTCAAAACTGTGTGAAGGCTGCCATACCACCGGGTTTGATATTCAGACCAAGAAACCAGTCGAACAGAATATCGCCTGTGAAGCGTGTCATGGCCCGGGCCGTCTTCATGCCAAAACTGAGGAAAAAGCGGATATTGTCAATCCGGCGAGACTCAGCCATGAACGCGGCAATATGATCTGTTTTCAGTGCCACATGAGAGGTAGGCCGCCCAAGGGTGAATTTGAAACTTACGCCTGGGCTGTTGGCTACAAACCCGGAGATGACTTGAGAAAGTATTGGGCCTACAGCAAGCCAAGCGGTAAAAATCAATACGGCCTTTGGGCCGATGGATATGCACGCAAGAATCGTGTTCAGGGCAATACCTTTATTCAAAGCAAGATGTACCACAAAGGCGTTAAGTGTTATACCTGCCACGATCCCCATGGTACCAGACATACCGCCTTTACGGTGAAATCTGCTGATACCAACTCTATTTGCCTGTCATGCCACGGCGAAAATTCTCAAAGTGCCGTATTCAAGAACGACCTTTCAGAACACACGCATCACAAAGCGACCGGTAGTGGCAGCAAATGTATCGAGTGCCACATGCCTAAGACGGGGAAAAATGCGGTAAAGTGGGATTCAAGAGACCATAGCTTTACGTTCATCTCCCCGCTGTCAACCATCAGGTTTGGCACCCCCAATGGTTGCAACAACTGCCACACAGATAAAACGCCGGAATGGGCATTGAAAAAAGTCACGGATTGGACATTTCTCAAATAGTACAACGAATTACTGGGATAAACGAATATCGGTTATCTCAGTAATTAGTTATACTTAATATATAGCATGAGGAATAATTATGAAATGGGTGAAGATACTTGGATTTGCTCTGTTGAACGCGATACTTGGAATTATCTTATTTTTTAGTTTAGCTTGGCTCCTACCCAAATACACAGGACAGCAGTTGCGGTTGGGTAGTATTGATTTTTACTCTCTCGTGACATACGGCGTGCTGGCTGCAACCCTCATTGGAGCATGTATTATCGAATCTTGGAAGGCTCGCCTACCTTTCTGGGGGATATTGATTGCAACAGTCATCGCCTTCCCAACACTTTTTGGTCTAACGTTGGCCCTTTTGATTAGCCTATTGGCAACCTAACGCAGGATAGAAGT
>QNER01000274.1 GCA_003646175.1 Candidatus Parabeggiatoa sp. nov. 1 | reverse complement strand
CTTAAGCAAGCAGCAACAGATGCTATCTCTTTTCGGGATAGTATCTGTTGATCTTAAAAGTTCCCCACCCACCAGTTTGTCAATTCGTTCTATCCTTAAATAAAACCTATAGAATTGGGAATAATGAACGGCAAATGGTTCTTAAATTTTGTGAGTCCCCTCCGGAAAGTCGAAAACGGCTGTATATTAGGAAATACTAATATTTTAACTTATTGAAAAAAGTAGATTTATATATTAGCTATTACTTATATACCCTATGTTGTTTTTGTTCACAGTTACAAACCCGAAGTGCCAAGAAGAAGAAATGATAGAAGGACTGACAATTGTCAGTTATATTCAGTAGATCGAAAACTTTTTAATGAGCCTTAGTTGGGTGGGCAAGCGGGCCGCAAAAAATCCGATTTTTTCACGAACTCTCGCCCGCTTGCCCACCAGATCATGGCATTTGACCATAAATATTTAATGTGTTTTAGAGCTACTGATATTATTCCAGTAGTGCAATAAAAACCCTCTAATCAATAGATTGTTGGGTTCAGCAATTCTATAAAAATACATTCTACTTAAGGATTGAATCACTGAGGGATTTTCTCAAGATACACCAAAACTGACAGAGGTTATTATATAAATGTCCAAAAAAACGGTTTCATCCTACGATCTTCTTGTATCTCCCCCAGAGGTGGTATTAACTCTCTTAGCACAAGGAATAAATGAACAATTTAAAGACTTGCAAGATAATTATTCAATACTACGCCAAAACAAAGATGAACTTAATTCACTTTTAATACCCGCACTTCCACGCCTATCAGCTTTGTATATGTGTGAAGGAAAAGAGGATAAAGCGGCTTCAGTTCATAGCGTCATGGAAATGGCGACTCAACCGGTTAAGGAATGGGGTATTGATTACTTTGCCAAAGATGATTTTCTTTATCGAGAAATCGTGCTGATTGATCCAGAAACGCTTGTACCTACTCTGGAATCTTATGAACTTGCTATCGAAGCGGGTGGATACGGTGAAGATCAGATTTTAGAAAGAAAATACCATAATCAAGTCCGTGAATTAGTGAAATCGGCACGTTCCCGTAAAGATGAGTTGTACACTGCCATACGTGAATTTATAGTTCGTCATCCGCTTGCGACAAGTAGAGAAATTGAAGAATGGAAAGATAATTTGAAATTTCCTAGGGCAAGATCAATGCTTACCAACTTTTATCGAGATATTCCAAGTCAATGGACACACAAAGGACTGGTACATAAATGTTCTCATTGCGATGGTTTACTCAAACCTCATCCGGATAAAAAGCGTTATCCGGATGGTATTTGTGTGGTTAGTCAGTGTAGACGAAAAGGTGTCTTTCCAAAAACAGATGAAGAACTGGTTGCCGATGATTTGAAATTACTCCAAAATCAATTATTAACTTATTGGGTAGGGCCTGGCTTGGATGAAATTGAAATTTATGATGCTGCCTTTAAAGCCGGGAGAGATGCTACTCTGTATCCATATTCTGATGCTTGTGATATTTCTTTAGAGGATTTTGCGGTGGGTATTGACGCAAAATCTTACAGTTCTGCGTCACTACTGATTAAGCGTCTTAATACCTCAATAGGTCGTCTGGTGGAATATGATCGCAAAATCATTGCTATCAGCGATGAATTAAATGATAAAGCCGGTGTTTATATGAATACATTACGTTTGCAACGAAATAGTGCCGCTAAAAACGTTGATTTTATGAGCGTGAGTTCTTTAATTAAGTCTATCAAATCGGGGAAAATCTAATGCGAGAACTGCCTAAGATTTGGAAGGGGGTAGCACGTATTCAGTACCTCTGTGCCTTTTTGGAAAGTATTGGGGTTAACTCATTGCGTTATGTGCCATTAATCACCAGTGGCTTTCAAAGCTTAACTCAAACTGATCTGTTACGAGAACATGCCCAAGCACTCTTTAACCTTCGTATGATGGGATTGGATTATCCGTCTGAAGCGGCCATTCGTCGGCAAGTGGCTTTATACAATGAAGAGGTCAATGATCCGCTCTCAAAAATGGAGGCGGTTTTTGAAATAGAGCCCGAAAACTTGACATTTTCTCGTCCAGAGAATTTAATTGAGGATCAAGTTGATAAAGCCCTTGATATTTTAAGACAGCCCTTATCTTATAAAATACATGGGAAATCTCTTGTCGATCCAAAAGAAACCTCGCTGGTTCCACTGGACTTTGATAGGGGTGCTCAACATATAGGAGTCCATTCACCACAGTTGCCATCCAAAAGGGTTGGTTATCATAATCTGAACCGAAATATCACTAACGATATTGAAATTTCCATGACGGAACTGATTGAAACCGCCATTGACATGGATCGGAGGGATCAAGATAACCCAGACAGGGCTAATAAAAACAATTGGCAAGCACGACTTGAACGTTGTGTACTGTGTTCAACAACAACGCCAGCGTTACCCGAAGCTGAAACGTTACATCTTAAAGAAGTTATTCATATGATAGGGTTGCCGGGTTCAGGAAAAACGACATTGCTAACTTGTCTTGGTGTTTATCTAGCTCGACACCAGATAAAAACTTTAATCCTGTTTCCCAAAATTGAAACAGCCCTCAGTTACCTCAATGACTTTAGATATTACCACATCAATGCCTCTCTTTTGAGTGGACAGTCAGAATTGTCAAGAGATCGTCATGCCAATAGAATTGCTGAAACGATTGCGGCTCACAGTGATAGCGGTGGATTTGGTTTGAATATCCCCGGCAGTGAGTATTTTGGTAAAAGTTGTGCCTTAGCCGGCTTTGCGATTGCCCAAGAGGAAGCGGATTTTTTGGCCTTACGGATACGCGCCCTGTGAAAATATTCATCAAGCGCATTTTCGCAACAAAACCGGCAAATACCAAAACTTACTGTGTTCTGGGTGGTATAATTGTGGACGTAATAAAGCGTCTCGTGACTTAGTTCATACCGATTTATGGGTTGGACACATTATCTCCACCACTGCAGCAGTTCCAGCTCATGCACTTGCTACCAGAATCCGCTACTTGGAACTGATTGCTTCCAGTTTTGACGTTGTTATCATTGATGAAGCCGATAATGCTCAAAAAGCACTGGATGATATGTCTATTTCTGAAATTAAGCTATCTGGGAATGCCAATTCCTTTCATAACTTTATTAATGAGCAGAGTATAAGACGAACTGCCAGTCAAGGTTGGCAACGTGTTAATGAAAATCCCGAATTTCCAGAGAGAGCCAACGCATTTTCTCAGTTTACCCAACGTTTGTTTCGGACAATTGCCAAATTAGATATCGTCAAGCAAGAAAAACAAGGCACATTGATGACGACACTAAGCCTTATTAAAGAGCTTGTTCAAGAAGCTAGAAAAGCAAATGACGATGATGAAAACCTGGAACAAAATCTCATCAAAGAACTTGTTCAAAAAGCTAGAAAAGCAAATGACGATGATGAAAACCTAGAACAAAATTCTCAAGATTCTCAAGATATCTTAGCAGATGTAGAGAAAATCAATAGGTTTTGGACTTCTATCTTATGTTTGGCGATATTTGACAATGATGAGTTACAAGAAATTGCCGAAGAAAGCGGTGATGAAAAATGGATAACTTTGCTGTCAAGGGCAGGCAGTACACCAGAATTGCCCAATTTATCAGCCACAGAAACCAAGCAACTTTATCAAGAACTCATTCGTCTATCAATGGCAGTTCTTAAACCCTCACGCCATGTTGACAACACCTTAGAACAGATTAGTGAAAGGTTTCTGAAATATGTTTTTGGTGATAGAGAAATTACCCCTAAAGCCAGAGAACTTGGTAGACTTCTCGTGAGTGTCAGTTTTTCTATCATTTCTTACAAAGCACTCAAACCTATTCTTAAAGAAATGGTGGCACTTGAACGCATTTCTGCTGACATCGTACATACACAACCCCCGCTTGATATTTTGCGCTTGGGTACTGCTAATATTGTTGGCGCACTGTCAGGGGTGAAATTTGAAATTACTGAATCTTCTTCAGTCAGACAAGAACTCAAAATTCAAGTGAAACAATTGGCTTTTGAAGGTGCGCCAAGAATTTTGTTGTATCGTCTTTATAACTTGCTTCATGCCGATGCTAAAGAGAAAGGGCCGGCAGTTTTGCTCACCAGTGCGACTTCTTTTTTGAAACCAGCACCAGCCTATCATATTGAAGTCGGGCCTCATTATTTGCTGCGCCCGAGGAAACAGGATGAAGGAATTGAACAACGTGAGAAGACGACTTATCATTTTATTCCTGCTATTGATGAAAGTGGACCCAAAAGTGAGCCAATTCGTGTCAGTGGTGCATCTAGTAAAGGGCGCCGACGGGAGGAAAATCTTAAACGTCTTGTGGATCACATATTGAAAGATGAAGAAGACTCTTATGTGTTCTCTAATATAGCTGAATTTGATGCTGATCCTCATCCCCGAAAGGTGGGAATAGTCGTTAATAGTTATCATCAAGTTAAGATTGTTAAACAGTACATCCGTGATCAATATTCTGAAGTGAATCACCAAACGATGGCAGTAGTCGATAAGATTCCCGAAGATGGTGATCGAAATGACTGGATTACTTCGGCACAGGTGGAAATTGAATTTGCTGACAATCCTCAGTTTAACATTCTTATATTTCCAATGGGTGCCATTGGACGAGGCACCAACATTGTTTTTAGCGAAGGGGCACGCAAACTTCATGCTGCTATCGGACAACTCTATTTTTTAACTCGTCCCCATCCAACCCCGCATGATCTTTCTTTATTGGTTAGCTTGGCAGGGCGAGCCTCCCAACAATTTGATTCACATATTTTTACATCAGATATTTCAATGGAAGCATTGTATGACGGCTGGCGACACGCACGTCAACAAGCCTATATACAAGCGCGGATTTTATTGAATAATCCACTGATGATGAGCAGATTGGGCAACTTAGTCGAGCCATTCGTTGCTAACAACTGTGTTGATATTATCCAAACAATTGGACGTGCTATGCGCGGGGGGATGCCATGTCGTGTTTTTTTTGTGGATGCCGCTTGGGCACCACGCAGTGCCTCAGGAACCAAAGATAATGAATCCTCAAGTATGTTGATTCAAATGCGAAATATTCTTCATAACGTGATACATGATCCTAACCCGGTTCATGCAGAAATTGCACGAGAACTGTATGAAGAATTCTATGAACCTTTGTGCAGGGTTGAAGGACTGATTGAGAATGAGCAGGAGGACTCTGATGACTAAAGAAACCCATTTTTACGTTAAATCTGGTGACACAGAAGAATTGATGGCGTTTGCTTTCACGCTAGCTCCGGCCTTCCATAACAAAGAAGAAGCGAGAAATTGCACCGGACTTTTTTGGACTCCAACGGTTAAGTCTATCCTTAAAACAGTCTTGGAAAGAGCCAGGGAAAACAGCGAAAAAAAATATTTACGACTTCCTTACAGTGCGTTGAGATTTGATATTGAGGCAACAGCTTCAGGACTTCTGGGCATTGTAAGCGATTTGGGGCTTAATTATTTTGATCATCAAGATAAGCCAAAACCATTTTTAGTGGCTGAAAGTGAATATACTGAAGTGACTCAGCAAGTGAACGACTCATTCAGTGTCTGGACAACTAGCGAGGCACTATCACATTTTCGCCACCGGTACCAGATTGAAGATCAATTCATTGATCGTCTCGATCAACTCTATACACAAAATAAGGTACTCACCTCTCAAAAAGAAGTTATTAAGCCATTTAATTGGCAATTAGGATATCAAAATCCTCCCAAAGAAAACTTCACCGGCATTTTTGAAGATTTATCAAGTGTGCTATTAAAGACACTGTCAGGTATTGTGATCCATCCCAAGTTGGGAAAACTGTTGCCGGTGATAAGCCGTTCAAGACACAACAATCGTGTGATTGAGTTGATGACTCAGCCCTTTATGATGGAAATCAAGGAAAAGAAGGAAGAAGGAGAAAAGGAGAAAGGAAGAAAGGGAGAATTTTCATTGCGTCTAAAACTCTCGGTTGAGACGATGCCTACTTATGATAAACCCATAATTACTGTCACATTCACCAGAACTCGCTGGTTAGACAATAAAACTTTTCCTGATGATCCCAAAAAAGATAGTTGGTATAAAAAAGACATCACTGGCTATGTTCATGATGAGGGCAATTCAGGGCGTTGTATTGCCTTTGAACTGTTCAAAAACCGAGAGTCAGGAAAATATGAATTTCGAGATGAAGTTTACTCTCGGATGAGTGAACGTTGTGACTTACCGGGAGAAGGTACTGTTGAAGCTCTGAAAAGACAACAACTTAACGCCAAAAATTCAGCCGGACAAATTCTAGCGGCTGCGCGTGCGGTTTACTCTAATCAAATACCAAAAAACCATCCTCTTCAACATGGTTTTTCCACAGCAGATAGAGTCACTTTCTTTGAGGCGATAGCTGAACCGTTAGCTAAAATCGGTGTGGTGCCTTGGACAGATTGGACAGAGGTGCGTTCTCCCAAAAAATATTCTAAGTCAGACGCAGAACGTTCTATGGTTGATTTACCTGCATTTCTCAAAGGCTTAATTGAATCTGAAGGAGATGTTGTCATCGAAGAAGAGAAGATCACCGCCGATATACTCAAAGACACTTTGAGAACAGCACTTTCTTTTGAACCTGAACAGATTACTGATAATTTGAAGGATAGTAAGAAAAAGGACGAGAAGAAAACGGACGAGAAGAATAGCAAGAAAAAAAGCGATCTCGAAAAACTTGAAAAAGTAATAAATATCAACGCGATAGCAATTAACGAGGTATTTAAAATCCTTACGCCTACCTTAGTCGTCATTGGTGAAAATAAAAAACGTCAAGATATCATCATTGAAATGGCAAAACTGCTTTTTGGTGATCGTGTTAAGGTGTATCAAGTTTATTTGCCAAATGGTGCTTATGGTACCAAACCAAACAAAGTCAAACCAAAAGAACACCTGAATGCTCAAGTTAAGAGATGGGTTGATGTTGTTGATAAAATCCAAAATGCTTGCCCCATGCCAATTTTCGCACTGGTTGAAGCCGCTTGGTGGTTTAAGTCAGACGATGGGAAACTTCAAAAAGACTATCCACTTAATAAAGTTGCTACACGAATGGCATTGGCTAATAAAGACATTGCTAGTCAGTACCTTAATACGCCAAAAACCACCAAAGCAGGGAAAATCTATTTGGGCGACTACCTGATGAGAATTCAGAATGCGCTGTATGATCTGTTATTTGCTCATAGTGGTTATGCGGAAGCGGTTCCTGAAAGTATCAACAAGTTGTTTACCGATCAAATGGTTGGACGTCAACCGCGATATGTTGTTGGTTTAGCTGTGATAGCCAAAAATAAAACCCGATTTAAAAGTCGTCGTAAATTGATAGCCGCTGTCCGATACGATGTTCAAACCGGTGAGTCAAAAATGAAGTATTCTTATGGAAAGGATAAATCAACCATTTCCAATTGGGTACCTTTCACCGCCGGATTATGCAATATCTCTCGGCTCTCTGAACATACCCTTGGTTCCAAGGCAGAAGAAATCGGCAATAACATTGTGGCGTTTTGCTATAGCGTTATTGAAGAAATCGCTAAAGAAGATCCTCATGCGATTATCATTGTCAACTCAACCCACATTAATAGTCAATACGCTTGGAGTTGGCTTCGGGACAAGGATTTGAAACCAGAAAATATCTCCATTGGTCAGAAACGTTTTAAGAAATCCGCTTGGAAAGGGATTCGTATCATCCGTTGTCGAACCAGTATTCCGCCTACTCTCTGTCAACGAAAAGAAGTGATTTACCAAGAAATTGATACTGAAGGTAATGAAAAACCAGAAAAAGTGACAATCCCAGCTCATACAACGGTACCAACACTTCTGAAAGTGAACTCTACCAAAACGCCGACTTTTTTATCCGTCGCACCACCCAAATTGCAAGAAAAACGTGGCAAGAGTGTTTTTGAAAAACGGAAACTCGCTTTTCCAGTTTCAAATAAAATGCCAGGGAAAGATTATCTTAACATCGCACCCAAACTAAAGGAGAAAACAACCTATATTACTTTAGAAGCCGATATTATGACAAAGGCGGCTTCTTATCCAAGAACCGTCGAATTTGCTATTGTCCACAAGCATCCAGAAGATATTGATGAAATTCTGGTTCGTTTTGTAGAAAGCTTGCGTTTTGGTTATGCCCAGTATCAAGATTGGACATCTTTGCCATTCGTACTCCATGCGATGTCCACCGTTGAAGAGTATGTCAATACATTTGAGTTGGAAGAAATCGAAGGAGACAGTTAAATATTTTGGCAGGAGTCCAAACTTTAGTTTGGGAGAGGGAGGAGTCCAAACTTTAGTTTCGGCCACCCAGCCAAACTAAAGTTTGGACTCCATCACCCGCATTGCCCCACTACCTAAAAATAATTGTATGACAATATTTGGTGGCAGGAAGTGCGGGTGCTGTTGTTTGGTATTAGTGATGAACCAAATGGGTTGAAGCGGCAGTTGCTTGATAAATAATATCAAAGAAAAAATAGATGAACTTGAATTCAAAAAAAATGAACGTAAAAAAATAGTTATACAAGCCATTAAGAATAAAAATAATAACACCATTCAAATACCTGACAAATCTATTGAATTGATAGTTCAAATAGAACCTGAAGCTCAACAAATTATCCAGTCTAGGGAAAATAATGCGGGGCGTTTGATTTTAGCAACATGTTG
>QNER01000273.1 GCA_003646175.1 Candidatus Parabeggiatoa sp. nov. 1 | reverse complement strand
CGAATTTAGTACAACACTTAGGCGCTAAAGTGCTTGTTATAAACTTGGGCGCTAAAGCGCCTACTACAAGCTATAACTTTCGTACCCGGAAAATGGGAATGCGCCCGCTTTTCTCGTTACCAACCTCCGGTTCAATACCAGCTTCAGTATTGGGCTAACTAAAGCCCAATGCTGAGAGAGCGAAACCCTAATGTTTATCGTTCCGAACCGAAGGTTAGAACGTATTCCCCGATGCTCTGCGTGTGGGGACAGAGATCGTCGGGTGGATAGAGCGAAGCAAGCGAAACCCACAAAATTTTATAAATAATTTAAAAATAAGTCTATTTTATTTTATGGTGGACAAGCGGATACTCAGTACTTAAAAAATTCCACCCCAAAGGGTTGAGCTTCTCTCAGCATAAAGCTCTATCCCAATGTCGGCCGTGAAAAGGTGGGATCGTGGGCAATTACTCAGTGGAACAAACCATATTCCTTGCGGCCCGCTTGCCCAGCCTACAAGGTTCATTCAAATCGGTTGTCGCTCTGCTGATACTATTCTATGGAAAGAACAAAGCGTCGCAGACTTTCAATCTCCCATATCGACAGGTGCGATGTTGTTCCGTGTGTATCAATGAGTCCATTGAGTTCGTTAAGCCCACGTTCTTTTTGTTCAGGACGATCAACGTGAGGGAACTTCAGTGGACGCAATGCCAGATGATCTGGTGTGCCGAGGACTTCACGCAGGGTGATGGCATGCCCATGGTGCAAAAAACGAGGCGGTCTAGCCCACAAACCACGCAAGGACGGGGCAACAAAGAAACCCTCGTGTGCCTCAATACGGCCATTGTCTTTCTGATCCCAGTAACGAACAAAGGCATTAATGTGATCAAGGCGGTCAGCACTGACTAGGGTATGAACATTGTCACGTTGACCAGGTGAAACTAGCGGCTGAAAAGCCTTGTTTTCATTATAGATGTTGATTTTATCGGTAAAGCCCGGTGCCGGGTGACAACCGGCACATCCGACTTTCGGGCTTGCAAAAATCGCACGTCCTTGAACAACCATCGGGTCATCTTTGGGAACGGGATTAGGAAGCAATCGCGGTTCACCTCCTTGAAACGCCCCAATAAAATTTTGTAAATCCCGAAAACCGTAGGGTTTCCCCAAATATTTCTGCGATATTTGCTGAAAAAAGACTTCTCGACGCTTCACCAGATCGATGACGCGCAAACCTGGCTCACTCAAACCTTTGCCCGTCGCTACGACGATAGTGTCAGCAGATTTGGAAAACTTTTTGGTTTCATCAGGCAATGCAAATATATGACTGAAATCACCGGCTGGGCTATTGCCCTTAAAGTCTATCAGTGGGTTTTGTTCCATCATCATGGTTAATGCTTCATCCATTGACAGCGTTCCTTCTAGGAAGAAAGGCACTTCAAAGAAGAGGTTGCGTATATCAGGCACTTCGCGGCTACCGCCGGCCTTCTCTTCACCCGCACGATTCTGACCCATCACCTGGCTCACGCTCCAACGCTGACCGTCAGAAGTATCACGATAATGACAGTATACGCAGCTCTCATCCTGATCAACACTATAAACACTGGTTTGCACAAAAAACTCGCCGCGTTCAAAGTCATTAGCCGGGAACGGGGCCGTATCAGGATCAAGTTTCAGTTCGGCACGTTTGCGGTTATCTATATTAATAAAGCTAATAGAATCAGCCAGGTGATCAGCCACAATGAGGGTATTGCCCGCAATAGCGATGCCGGTTGGCTTGAAGCCCGTCTCAAAGACACGCCCTGGCACCATGCGCTTCGCTGGCTCATTGGCGGGCCTTATTTGCCACTCCTGTACTTCAAAGGTTCCGGACATGGTTATGTAAACGCGATCTTGCTGACGCGCCATTTGTTCTGGAAAGGCCCCAACCACTTTCATCAAAGCGGGTGGAACATCACCTTTGATATCGCCTGGCAACGCTTCAAAGCTATCAGACGTATAACGGGTAAATTGCTCATTGGCGGTATAGGCAGCCACATTGTTGGTTAACGGATCGAGAATCACGACATCATGGGTAATATCACGAAACTTTTCTTGAGCCGTCCCATCAACCTCATCATAAGGGCCAAGTGGTTTCTGTTGATCAAGTGGCCGCGGTTTCCCGGTTGTCACGTCACGGAACAAAGTAAACTCGGCTTCAGGATGATTGGGGTCCAAGCTTTCGTGCCCCGGATGGGGGGCCTTGGGATGGCCTGATCCAACCCCAAGCGTTGCCAACACGAGCTTACCTGCAAACCACTCAATATCGTTAACGGGTGAACGGGTAAAAATGCGTCGCGTTTCGCGTAATGTCGTGAGATCAATCACCGATAAATCTAGGGAGCCGGTATTGGCGACGTAAAGTGTCTTGCCATCCGGTGACACCACCATATCACGCGGTTTGTCACCCACTGGAATACCAGGCCCTTCATGCCCAGAGGCAATCCAATCGCGGAGCCGTTTAAAGTCAGGATCATCTGGGTTCTCAAAAACAACGCCACCGGCATGGTGGCTGCCATTGACACGATCCGCCCAACCGCCAAATTTGACCGAGAGAGTGGCACGCAACAACGCACTTTCATCTGGGGCATACGAAATAGCGTGAGCAATCGCACTACGCAGGTTTTCGTCTTTGTCGGGGCCGGCCACAAAACCGCCATTGGAATACAGGTGACAACCTGAGTTCCCGCAACGAGAACGCAGGATAGCATTGACACCGGCGGTTTTTCGCCCTTGCTCTTCTTTCTGGTTAGCAACACCAAAGAATTCATCGCGGTTGAAACCAAGTTGGCGCATATGGCCCTTCAGTTGACCATTCATTGAATCAAGTTCAACAACGATGACCTGATTTTTCCAAAAATTAGACACAAACACTCGTTGGCCGTCAGGTGCGAAAGCCAAATCTTCGGCATAAAAAGGCACCTGAATGTCACCAACAACCTTGTCGCTCATGGTGTCAATAATAGAGAGAAAGTTTGAGAAACGGTTGGTCACCAGTAGCCAACGGCCCTCTGGATGAAGCGCAATCCCGTAAGGAGAAGAACCCACTTCTATACGTTTGATCTCTTTCTGGTTTGCGACATCAATGACAACGATTTGGTTAGCTGGCGCAATTTCTTTACCTATCAGTGAAACATAAGCCTTTGTGCCGTCTTTGTTGGTGACGACTCGGTAGGGCCTTAATCGAGACAACGGCGCTTTTGCCTCAGGGTCTGGATTTGGAACGGGACTGAGAGAACGACGTACCCAGTCAACCTTCTCAACAGTAAAATTGGTTGCCGAATCGCTGGACATCATTTCATTCTGCTTCGGCACAGAATAATCACGCATCAGTGAAGTGAAGACACCAAATGCCAGCGCTGCAACAGCGAAAATTAATATCGGACGCATGCTTAACTCCTTTAGTTATTTAATTAGTGCCCTTCCATCAACCCGTTTTTCCACCCTCAAAACGAGGATATGGTTTTGGAGTGCAAGTGAACCTTGCATTCCTCCAGTAACTGAGCCTGGAATGAAAGTTTAACGCTTAGCACCTATCGATTTTGATATTTTCAACACAGAGACACGGAGCTACACAGAGTTTCACAGAGATGAGGCTTGATGGCTCGGTGTGACTCGGTGCGACTCGGTGAACTCTGTGTTGGAAAATAATAATTAGTTAGTCTTTTTTGATACGCTCAGAAATTTTCCAAGTGTTATACGGTCAATCAAAGGGGTAGTTGCGTTGGCAAGCAAGATGCCTATAGCTACTCCGTCTGTGAAGGGTGTGTAATAGCGGATGAGCATGGTGTAGGTGGCGGCCAGTACGCAAAAGACCATGCGTCCGTTGAGTTTGAAAGGCGTTGTCACCGGATCGCTCATCATAAAAAAAGCCGCAAGCAGGGTGCCTCCACTTAATAGATGCAAGAGTGGATTTCCTTCCAGCCAGGGTGTATGTCCACTGGTGTAATCACTTGCTGGCAAAACCAGCGCAAGGAAAGATATCGTTGCCAGAAAGATCAATGGAATGCGCCAATTAACGGTGCGAAGTGCAATCAATAATAGTCCACCGGCAACCACAGTCAGAGGGACGGCCTCGCCAAGCGTTACGGTTTGTTTGCCAAACAGCAGATCACTGAATAGCGGCTGCAACGCATCAGGCCCTTTGGTTAAAGGCGTTGCTAGGCTGATGGCATCCACTTCCCAGAGTGGCCCGAAAAAGTACGTTGGAAAAAGGCCCATTAATAGCACATATCCAAGTGCCGCCGGGTTGAAGAGGTTTTTTCCGATACCACCGAAAATCTGTTTTCCGATGAGTACCGCAATAGCCGTACCGATAGCGGCAATCCACCAAGGTGCTGTCACTGGAAGCAGTAACGCGAAAATGATCCCAATAATGGCGGCACTGCCATCATGGGCGTTCTGCGGATCAAAAAACGTGTCACAAACAACGGCCGTGATCAATGCGACAGTGAGTAAAACGGCGGCCTCTGTGCCATGTACCCAAATTGCACCAACACACACGGGAATAAGTGCTATGATAGTATATATCATCAGCGTCCGTGTCATTCGTCCACTGTGAATGGCCGGGCCGCTACTGGGGCTGATGTTTATAGTCATAGGAGGTAAAATACCGGAAGCAGAATGTAATAAAGAATGCCGACAGTCAGCAGACGAATCGGGGCACCGCGAAGGGGCCTTGGAATGATGTTATCACTCAACCTTTTCGCCATACTATCGACCAGCCAAAGGCCCGCAAACCACACGGTAGCCGCGATAAGCGCGTCGTAAACACCGACATAGTTCGGAAGGGCCAACAACAGGGCCACAGGCGCGAAACGCAACACTGGAAGACAGACGATAACGGCTACCAACAGGGCATGTAAATTACCAAGCGGTAGTTCGCTCAATCCCCATGCGACCAGTGGTGCTAGGCATACGATCTGCCAATACTTTGGTCGTTCAATCAAGAGGGCCGCGGCAATGGCGAGAAAAACGGCATCTTGTGGAGTCATTTCAGACCTCATAAAAAGTTAACTTGATGGAAATTATTAACTGATGTGACGCAAACAGATTCTTGGGCGAACACGAGAGAGAGCCTGGGGTGATGAAAAGGAGGTTCCTTTGGTTCTAAAACGTGATCCCATTTTTAGGGTTAAGGGCAACCACAAGGGATTGCCCCTACAAATCGTCATGTCGTGTAGGGGCAATCCTTTATGGTTGCCCTCACCGAAAAGCGGTACGATATGGCATTGAGGGCATACCTACGTGTCTGCCCTTTAGAACTTTCAGCGTCACATCAGTTATTAATGTCAGCAATCTCTATTCACGTCGTGTTTTTTAGGCGAAAAATGGGTAAGATAAAGGCCGCAAGGATCAACAACGTACCCGTCTCTAGCATTGCGCCTGATAATGGCATTAGCCCTAGCACCACGCCAACACACACAGTCAATAGACATGAACGCCAGTCGGCTGCAAGCGTTCCACTGGCCGCTGGGGCATGCAAAGGCAGATGAGCATAGCTCGTGGCAAATACACTGAGAGCAATCCATTGTAAGGATAGGTGTGCCGGCGGCTCTCCTGGCCCTCTTTGCCATGATGTCACCGTGGCACCCGCTACAATGACCAGTGCCCACATTGCGATTGCTTCAATGCTAAGCCCACAAAGTGCCGGCACGAGTGCCGCGATCAACCAACGTGGTTCTGCACTCACTGAGAGAAAGTTGTCACAGTCGGTTTGGCAGTTCGGCCCATTTGGAACATTCATTGTTTTTTCAGCCATTTCTTTCTCCGAATTTGTTGATTCCTGAACGCCAAGGGATGTCGCAGCAAATAACTTACGCAATACCACCGTCCAAGTGAACCCTAGATTCCAAAAGACAGCGCGCATATTATTTATTTCCGGCTTTGTCCCCAATACCGGCTATTTGTTCTCAGAAGAAGTGGGTTTTTCTGCTGCTTTATCTCGCCCTGTTGCCTTGCGCCATGCTCTAATTCGTTCATTGGTTGCATTGACGAGAATACGCGAGGAGACGGTTGCACCTGATATGGCTTCCACAACGACTGGAAATTCGGTTTTTCGTTCACGGTATAACGCTAAATGTGTTTCGTCCAAGGCATTGTGATCAAGGCCCTCCCGTGAGCGCATCAACAGAACATTTTTAATCTTTTCTTCCTTGATCACGACGGCACCCTCTATGAGACCTTCCACACCATTGGCGCTGAAAAACAGAATGACTTGGTCGCGGTTTTGAAAGGCTGGTAGGCCGGGCATATCAATGCGATCGACTTCTTCCCCAAGGTGTTTGACGGCTAGGCTTTTATAGTGATCATAAGGCTCGCTCACCAGAGCGAAGCTAAACGCAGCAATTAACAGAAAAAAAGTTAATAAAAAGGATTTTTTCATAGACGGAACGTACTTCAAATTTTTGAAAATTAAGAGAGGCCTGTTATATCAGGCAATCTGAATTAGTTATTCGCAATTCACAATTCGTTTACGTCATAATTCACCATTCACAATTTACAATTCACAATTTACAATAATTCTATACGGAACCGGCCTTTGCTTTTCGTATCTGGGCTTTGGCTTCTCGTAGTTTATCAAGTAATGGTCGACTTCCAACACACGCATATTGGCAAATACCACACTCAATACATTCAAGGACTGACTCGTCCGGCTGTTCCGAGAGTAGTCCGGCTGGCAGACCAAGAGGACAGGCTTCTAAGCATTCTCCGCAGCGCACACAAGGCCCATCATTGGCTTTCTGGATTTGCGTCGCCGTCAACGCTAGGATCGCTCCCATTCCAGGCGTGACTGGGGAATCAAGATCAACCGGCTTGCCCATCATCGGGCCACCCCCCAGTAGCAGTGCGGTACTCTCAAGATCAGTGGCACATTGCTCAAGTACGTAACCAATTTCAGTCCCTATCGGGATCAGATAGTTACCGGGTTTAGACACCGCGTCGCCATCAACAGTGACAACACGTTGGGTTAGTGGCTGTTGTCCGTAAACGGCATGGTGTAGTGTTTGTGCGGTTTGGACATTAATGACGACTACACCGACATCTTTTGGCAGTCCCCCGGAAGGTACTTCCCTACCCAACAGATTGCGAATGATAAAATTTTCGTAACCAAATGGGTAACCATGTTTATCATTGGCAATTTCGCCTCGTTTAGCACCAACAGCCTGCTTGGCAAGTTCCAAACCGCTTTCCACTTCATCACGGTGTTCAAGCAAGACGCGATGATCGCAAGTCATGTAGGGTTCACACTCGGAAGCGTTGATGATAACGCAGTCGATGGGCACATTCGGCGAAAGCTTGGCATAGGTTGGAAACATCCCACCCCCCATACCAACAATGCCGGCCTCCCGTGCAGCAGATACAATATCATCTGACGAAAAGGAGTTCGAGACATTGTGCTTATTAGGCCTCGCTGTTGTTGGGGCGTTGCCTTCAATGATGATTTCCTGGTATTCATTTCCATTGTTGGGCTTTTCTTCAATAGCTACCACCTCACCCGTAAGTGGCGAGTGTCGGCGAAATTGCCAGCGAGCATCCGAGTCGGTACGCGCTATCAACATACCCGCCTCAATGTGATCTCCTTGTTTAATGATTGGAGCCATTTTGTCAATAGGTACACGCACCCGATTTGGCGGGACGAATTGCTGGATTGGTGAGTCAGCACATCTCTTGTAACTTGGTATCTTCATTATAACCACTCATAAATAAATTTTTGTCATATTTGAAAAATTTTGCATTTTCTACTGAAAACGCCTATTTTTATAAAAATATTATTTTATTCAATACCTTAAAACGGAACCGAGTGTATGGATTTTCAATGGCCTATCTGAAAACCAGACCTGCGGGGAAAGGAATACCCCGCAGTATGAGGGGGGGGTTCGGATAGGCTCTAAGGGCAGTTCAAGGGACAATTAGAGTGTAACTTATTGAATAAAAGGAAATTTAAAGTGGCTATGGGCGAATAATAGCAGGATTATCAAGTCAAATAAATTATTTAGAAAACGTTAAACGTTTGTATTGAATAATAATTCATGTTGCCGCACACCACGTCTTTTAAAAACCTCATTTGGGAATTGGAAATTGGAAATTGGAAATTGGAAATTGGGAAATTGGGGATAAGTTCGCTATTTGTCACGCTCATGAAACTGTATGGGTCGTCTTTAAAAATTTTAAAGTTTTTTTTTACCCTCCCGTTAAAATTTTGTAAGTTACTGAAATATTAATATCTATAAAAATTTAGTCATTGAACTGTCATACGTACCTCGTCAACACGTAATACGCCCACTAAGTTAAGAATAAGTCCATACATGTAGCCCCCCGCGGTGTTTTTCTTGCCGGCCCCAAAATACGACGATGGTGGGCAACAAAAAGACGTTTCGACACCAAAGTTTCGCGGAGCGAATTTTCCCTACAACGTTTTTAGGCAATACCGCAAAATTCGGCAGAAAGGCCGCTTTTCTTCAGCGACAAATCAATAACTTAGGTTCGATTACTGCTTGATTTTGCGCTATTGCGGTTTTAGGCTTAACTTAATGGCATTGAGGTTTCGCCTGGGGCTATTCACTGGATGCCCCTTTGGGGTTGGCGTGTTAATAAGCTTTCAACTTTCATCCGTTATACTCAACGTGGCCATAAGGCAGGATTTCCTGGGGCGTTGCCCCAGGCTATATTAATCTCGCCCCGTTGGGGCTTTTCGGTAGTTACTTAAGTTATTTTGGTTTCT
>QNER01000272.1 GCA_003646175.1 Candidatus Parabeggiatoa sp. nov. 1 | reverse complement strand
TTTCCACAAAGCGCAATAACTTTTTTTGTAACTCCAAATCCATTTCCCCAATTTCGTCCAAAAACAAAGTGCCACCATTGGCTGAGAGTGCAGTCCCCTTTCGGGCTTTATCCGCCCCAGTAAAAGCGCTTTTCACATGCCCAAACAGTTGACTTTCCATTAAATCATGAGAAATCGTTGCACAATCAAAGACGATATACGGTTTATCCCGGCGGAGACTTTGTTGATGAATTGCATCAGCACACAGTTCTTTACCGGTACCGGTTTCCCCGGTAATAAACACCGTCACATCGCATTTTGCGATTTTCTCAATAATTTGGTAAATTTCCTGCATGGGTGGTGAAGCACCGATAAATTGATGATATTGTTGAATTTTTTCTGGGGGGGGTATAAATTGTTTAAAATCAACGGGATAGCTATTTTTGTTACTGAGTGCTTGGCGTAGCGTGGTAATGAGTTGATCGGTTTGAACCGGCTTCTCAAGAAAATTAAATATCCCATAACGCATGGTTTTAACAACAACATCAATTGAATGTTCTGCTGTGATAACGATGATGGCGCAGCTCAAGCGATGTTGCTTGACGTACTTGATAATTTCTATGCCATCCATATCGGGCAGGCCCAGATCAAGTAAGATGGCCGCGGGAATCGCTTGTTGTAGGTGCAGTAAAGCTGCTTTGCCGGTATTGACAGGAATCAAGTTTATTGGCTCCTTTTCCAAATAGTTCTTATAGCACTCGGCTGCCACGATATCATCTTCGACAAGCAATACGGTGGGGTGTCGTTCTGTTGTCATTGGTGCTCCTAAATAATGAGATTGAAATCTTGTTATATTAAATTAAATTATATGATTGCCTTCATCTCGTTCATAGCGTGAAAGCCGGCCATCCCATTGAGATTGATAGCAAGTTTTATTATCCGTTATTATAAGCCATCCCTGTAGTTCACTCTATAACTACAAGGATTGCTTATAATAAAGGATAAGAGCATTTAAAAGTTAAATGATTGCCTTCATATCGATCATAGCGTGAAAACCGGCCATCCCATTGAGATTGATAGCAAGTTTTATTATCCTTTATTATAAGCAATCCCTGTAGTTCACTCTATAACTACAAGGATTGCTTATAATAAAGGATAAGAACAAATTAAATGATTGCCTTCATCTCGTTCATAGCGTGAAAACCGGCCATCCCATTGAGATTGATAGCAAGTTTTATTATCCGTTATTATAAGCCATCCCTGTACTTCACTCTATAACTACAAGGATTGCTTATAATAAAACACGCTTATCGTTATTGGACACCCAGTGCTCTGAAAGAAGAGTTGTCTCTGGATTTGGACATTTCAGACATACAAGAAAAATTGGAGATTTTATCCGAAGCAGATATGATTGACAGGGGCGTTTCTGATATTCAATTTCGGGGACTTTCTGATGGCACTTTAAATTTGATTATACAAAACCGCTTTGAGGAAGAAATTCACGGTGTTGTCCCTGACTTAAAACAAGTGTTCAATGAACAGATTAAAGACTTGAAGGCGGAAAACCGCAGCTTGCGAGGTAAACTCAATTGCAACCAACCGACGCGATATTTCAATTCGCCCACCAAACCTTCAAGGTTTTTTCAACGCTTTACGGTTTTGCCCCTTACCACCTATCAGTTTTTTCTAACTCATTGAATATTAAGTACAACGAATTACGTGGATAAACGAATTAGGAGGGATTTTGCCTATTCAATTTTGACATAGCCTCTCCTAATCTTGACGAGAGGTTTTTGCGTGATTTATTTGCTGCTACGTCCCTTAAAACCCGGCTTACCCGGCGTGTTTCTTATTGATTGATAATCCCATCAAAAATCGAACGGTTCGATAGTGGCTATTTGAGAGCTAATCAAAATCCATGTCTAATAAATAATCAAGGAGCATTAAGTCTTATTCGTTTATCCCCGTAATTCGTTGTACTAAACCAGACGTTGTGCCGCTTTTAACAAACTGATAGGTGGTAAGGGTTTTGCCCTAATAATAGATCACTTTTCAGCCAACGCTGTCGTCAATTCCGCCAAAGACGTGATCGGCGCACTGCATTGATACCCAGTACAAAGATAAGCCACGGCCGCGCCTTGTGGTTTCCTCTCGGCCAGAATGCCCGGCAAATTGTTTGCCTCAGTTGGAATCGCAAAACACAAACGCTGCGGTGCATAGTCTTTTTGACACTCGGAATAGCGGATAAATGCCCCCAAAGCCATTTTTTTCAACGTAAACAAGGCCATATCTAGGCCTTCCTGATCGGGTTCTGCCTGTTGAACCGTCATCTGGTAGTGATGCAGTAGACGCTCAATATTGGGAAGGTGGGGAAATTTCGGTGCCCCCCCAAAACCGCCTTGAATACAGTCAAAATTTTGAGCCAGTTCGCTGCGTGCTGAATTGAGGGTTTCCGCGTTAATTTGGGCGGTGCTATCCGTGGGCGGTGTGCTATAGTGGCTTAACGCTTGTGCGAATGACTGCTGATGCGCCTGAATTTTATTTTTATTTTTGTTATAAAATCCAATGGTTTGTTTCAATACGTCGGTAAAAGCCGGCATCCCATAGCGTGATTGCGGTGGAAAATAAGTACCACCAAAAAAATGGTAATGATTTTGGGGCGCTAAAAACATAGTCAATGGCCAACCGCCAGCACGTTGGGCTATCAAGTGGTGCGCCATTTGATAAATTTTATCCAGATCCGGCCGCTCTTCACGATCAACTTTGATATTAATAAACAAATCGTTCATAAGCGCAGCCGTTTCAGGGTTTTCAAATGACTCGTGCGCCATCACATGACACCAATGGCAAGCAGAATAGCCAATGGACAACAAAATGGGTTTATTTTGTTGTTTTGTCAGTGTTATGGCCTGTTCCCCCCAAGGATACCACTGCACCGGATTGTGGGCATGTTGAAGTAAATAGGGGCTGGTTTCATTAATAAGCGCGTTGGTATATAACGTGTCAGGGTTTGTTTGCATAAACGGATTTCTAAAAATGGGTTGATTTATAATGACAAACAATGGCAACCACAAGGGATTGCCCCTACAGTAAATAATAGGCATGTAGGGGCAAACCTTTATGGTTGCCCCCAACAAACCTTTATGGTTGCCCCCAACATTTTTGAAGGGTGCCAAAAATCCTTTCTTATAAATCCTTTCTTATATACAATCCTTGTAGTTCTTCTTCTGATATAACAAAATTAACATGGATTTTAAATTACTTGCCACCGACGGACTTGCCCGTCGCGCCCGTCTCTCTTTTCCCCGTGGAAACGTCAAAACGCCCGCCTTTATGCCGGTTGGCACTTATGGCACCATCAAAGCGATGACACCCGAGCAAGTCCGTGCGATTGGGGCTGACATTATTTTGGGCAATACTTTTCATTTAATGTTGCGCCCTGGGACTGAAGTCATCACCGAACATGGTGATTTGCACCAGTTTATGCACTGGCACCGCCCGATACTCACCGATTCGGGCGGCTTTCAGGTGTTTAGTTTGGGGGAATTGCGTCAAATTAGCGAACAAGGCGTGATGTTTCGCTCCCCGATAAATGGTGACAAGGTGTTTTTAGGGCCGGACGAATCTATCGCGGTGCAACATGTATTGGGCGCTGATATTGTGATGATATTCGATGAATGTACACCTTATCCTGCTACCGAACAACAAGCGCGTGACTCTATGGAATTATCTTTGCGGTGGGCTGCGCGTTCCAAGGCCGCGCATGGCGATAATCCCGCCGCCTTGTTTGGTATCGTGCAGGGCGGCATGTATGAACATTTGCGGCAAGCGTCGTTAGCAGGATTGGTAGACATTGGTTTTGATGGTTATGCCCTTGGCGGCTTATCAGTGGGGGAGCCTATCGAAATCATGCGACAGATGTTGGCTACCATCGCCCAACAGATGCCAGCGGATAAACCGCGTTATCTGATGGGCGTGGGGCGGCCGGTGGACATTGTGGAAGCGGTGCGTTGTGGTATTGATATGTTTGATTGTGTGATACCAACGCGCAATGCACGAAATGGACATTTATTTACCAGTCAGGGAGAGATACGAATTCGTAATAGTCGCTATCGACACGACACCGCGCCGTTGGATCCCAATTGTGATTGCTATACTTGTCAACATTACACCAGGGCGTATTTGCATTATTTAGATAAGGCGCGAGAACTTTTGGGGTTGCATTTAAACACGTTGCATAATTTACGTTATTATCAAAGGTTAATGCAGGGATTACGGAGATCCATTATTAGGCAGCAGCTAGAGGAATTTGTGCGGGAATTTTATGCGGCACAGTCGGTATGATATTTTCTTGAGATAAATTCTTACAATAACTATAAGTATAATTGCAAGGATTGTATATATAATACCTTCGCCAATTGGCCAATTTTTTGCGAAGCTGTTAACTTGACAATGTCAAATTTCAATCAGAACCAAGCTTAATCGTACCAGGTTCGCCTTGTACTCCTGAGTTTCGATGCGGCTTACAGTTAGAAACCTTCAAGGTTTTGGAAACCTCGAAGGTTTGGTTTTGCCTTCAATATTTTTCTGAACGTCTATATGGAGTCCAAGATTTATCTTGGACGGTCCAAACTAAAGTTTGGACTCCTTATCATTTTTTGGTGCGTGCATTGCGCCGATTAAATAGATAGCTGCCAAAATCTTTTTTTTAATAATAACTATTTACTTTTTTAAATAAATAAATCCGTAAAATCCGGAAAGAAGCTGTACTTCCAGTATCATAAGCGTTGCGTGTCACAGGTAGGATGAGTTGAACGTGATGCACATTTGGTGCGTGCGTTGCGCCGATTAAATGGATAGCAGCCTAAATTTTCTTAATAGTCACTATTGACTTTTTTCTTTTTGACTTGTTATTTTTGTTTTTGGTATAGAATTGCGTGTCACAGGTAGGATGAGTTGAACGTGGTGAAACCTAAGATGCAAAAAGTTAAGTTATGTCGTTTCGCTGTCGTTCTATCCGCCCTACGTTTGTACGTTTTTTTAACTTAAAGGAGAAATATGTGAAAACAACTGTGAAACTCATTTTGGCGTTGAGCCTGTTCTGCTTTATTGTGGGAAAGGCTTGGGCTGATTTGAATGATGGGTTAGTCGCCTATTACCCGTTTAATGGCAACGCTAATGATGAAAGCGGGAATGGGAATCATGGAATAGTAAATGGTGCCACTTTAACTCGGGATAGGTTTTGGAATGCTAATAGTGCCTACCATTTTGATGGGCAGGATGACTATATTAATTGTGGTGGCAGTGGAAGCTCTTTAGGCATTAACAAACAACTCAGTATCTCAGCATGGGTAAAAGGTAATACTTTAACACCTCCTGCTGGGTATGGATTGGTAACGAAATATTCGTTTAACACAACAAAAAACCACTCTCAAGGGTGGGGATTGTTATTTTCTGGACATTTTCACAGATATATATTTCTGGTTCTCAATGAGACACACCCTCACAACGATGGTGTGGGTGCGAACAGTACATCTACATTCTCAACTTCGTGGAAGCATATTGTTGGAGTCTATGATGATGTCTATCTTAAGATATATGTTGATGGTAATCTTGAGAGTAGTGTTATAGCAAATAGTGATATACTGGCTCCAAATAATTTTAACCTCCTGATAGGAGCATATCAGCACAATGGGGGTGAAATTGTTGGTCGCTTAGATGGCCTTATTGATGAGGTTCGCATCTACAACCGCACCCTTTCACAGTCAGAGGTTCAGCAGCTTTATGATGCAGGTACCAACGATTTTATTGAAAAGGGCAAGCAAGAATGTATAACCAACCCAGCTTCTTGTGACCTTTTTTCTCAATCTCAAGTAGACAGTGCTAAACAAACCGGCCTCAATGAAGGTAAAGAAACGGGCCGCCAAGAATGTATCAATAATCCTAGTTCTTGCGGGATAGATGTTGAAAAACACACAGATGGTTCCACAAAAGCGGGAATTGATAAATGTCAAAATGATCCCGCATCTTGTGACATTAGTATTGCGTCACTCGGCGGTTACACCCAAGAAGAGTATGACAAAGCCTATGACAACGGCTGGCAAGCTTGTAAAGATGAACCAATATGTGTTGGCTCGGGCGAGACGACGATTACATTAACGGGAGATGGGTTTTATACGCCCGGCGAATCCGTGAATATCCAGTTAACCGAAAACCTTGATGTTCACCGTTTTTACCGGGTTGATTTGTGGGTGATTATTGAAACGCCCGACGGTGTTGTTTTGTATATGACAGATATTCCGTTAAACCCCTTTGATATAAAGCAGCAACCCTTTTTACGTTCACTGGAAAGTTCTAATCGCACCCATCAGATATTAGATTTTGAAGTGCCAACGGGTATGGGCGGTGATTATGTGATTTATGCCTTTTTTAACAAGGCAGGTGCGGATTTATCTTTGCTGGTTAAAACACTCAGATCCAATATTGCTGTTGCTGGAGTCACGCTTCGCAATTATTAGGGATAATCACTCACACCAAATTTATCCCTGTTGAACCTTGAAAAGTAATAGCTCGATAGTTTATGCTATCGGGCTATTTTTTTGTCATGTCAACAAGATAGGGAAAACGCATTCCCATTTTCACGGTTAAGTACAACGAATGACGTAAGTACAACGAATGACGTGGATAAACGAATAAGACATAACAAGTAGTGGCTGATGGAGTCCAAACTTTAGTTTGGCTGAGCGGCCCAAACTAAAGTTTGGACTCCTCAAAAAGTGGGTAATTCGTTTATCCACGTCATTCGCTGTACTCTATACTAACTATGCTAACACACCTTACCATCAAAAATTTTAAAGGCTTTCAAACCCAAGACATTCCATTAGAGCAAATTATCGTTCTCGTGGGGCGGAATAATTCTGGCAAAACGACAGCCCTGCAAGCATTAACATTATGGAATTTTGCATTGCGTCGTTGGTTAGCCGAGCGCGAAACCAGCAAAAGTCAAGCCAAACAACGTATCGGTGTACCTGTCACGCGCGAACAATTAGTCCCAGTACCCACCCGTATTTTGAAACATCTGTGGTACAACACCAAAGTCTATGCCGCGCCTAATAAACCCGCATTGATAGAAATTTTAGTAAAAGGACGTTCTACCGCTTCACGCACTTGGCAATTTGGCATGGAATTGCAATTTAATACCTCAGAACAATGCTTTGTGCGTCCCATGCGGCTATCGCCAAAGAGTGACGAGCGTATGCCAATACCTGAAGAAGTGCGTCATTTGCGAGTCACGCATCTGTCAGCGATAGCGGGTATTCAACGCACTGAAGAATATATGGACACCGGCTCGCAGAATACGCGCATTGCCGAAGGACGTGCCGGCGATGTGTTACGCAATTTACTGTGGAGTGTATACAAACAAGATGAAACCGCGTGGCACTCTATTCGTGATGAAATCTTGCGCATGTTTCAACTGGCATTGTGCCCACCCCGTTATATAGAACTGAATAGCGTGATTGTGGCGGAATACTACAATGGCGTTCCTAGCGGCAAAAAAAATCCGCACCCCAAACTTGACATCAGTCATGGCGGTAGCGGATTTTTGCAAACCTTGTTATTGCTCACTTTCCTACATGCCCGTGAAGGTACCATTATTTTATTAGATGAACCGGATGCCCATCTGGAAATTGTACGGCAACGCGATATTTTTGCACATGTTCGCAAAGTGGCGTTGGAAAAATATTCTCAATTGATTGTCGCAACGCACTCACAAGCGATTTTAGAACAAGCAGAATTTGAAGAGATTCTGTCTTTTCCTAAAGCACGCCCCCTCGCTTCAATGCGAGACAAAGCGCAAATTAAAAAATATTTAACGGAAATTTCCAGCGCAGATTTTATGCAGGCGGAACAACATGGCAGGATTTTATATTTGGAAGGCAATAGTGACTTAGCGATTTTAAGAGAATGGGCGCGTGTCGCTAATCATCAATCGGCGTTGTCAGCATTACAAGCCCCCTTTGTTAAATATGTGGGTAATATAGATGTTCAGATAAATAACTTTATGGATAGCATCCCTAAGAAGGGATACTATCCATTATGGATCCGTAATCATTTTTATGGATTGCGCCAATTTTACCCAGCTTTAACCGGCATACGGGTGCTTGATAAAACGGAAATGGCGTTACAACAAACGCTGCATTTACAAGAATTTATGTGGACTCGCCAAGAAATCGAAAATTATTTACTGGTACCTGCATTGATTTTACGTCTGTGTAAAAAATTAGGCTTGCCACAACTTTATCAGGCTCAGCTTGAACAAGGCGATTTATTTATCAAACATCAAGAAAGAGAAATCACCGAAATGGCAACCCAATTGCTTGAAAACTATCTCGTCAAACCCGTCTGGGAAAATCCCCTAGCCGCGCACCCTCAAGTCGATGGCACCAATGCCAGCACCGCTATTCTGACACCCTTTTTTGCCAGCTTTTTCCAAAAAATCAACCATTACAACGAAATGCCCAAAAAGCATTTTCATCGTTTGGCAAGCCTAATGAAACCAGAAGAACTTCATCCAGAGATTATTCAACTGCTTGATTTAATTGGTAAACAATAAACAAACTACAAGGATTGTTTATAAGAAAGGATTGGCTTGAACGGATGCTATACCTTCTTAGGGATAGTATCCGTTTTAACAAAATAACGACAAGGATTGTTTATAAGAAAGGATTGGCTTGAACGGATGCTATCCCTTCTTAGGGATAGTATCCGTTTTAACAAAATAACGACAA
>QNER01000271.1 GCA_003646175.1 Candidatus Parabeggiatoa sp. nov. 1 | reverse complement strand
TTTTGTCCTGTACAGAGCCTTTCGAGGCTAATGTTTTTGCTCACAAAAACTTTAGCCTCGAATATGGTTGCCCTTCTTTATCATTATCATTTTGAAGCGTTGTGCGTAACATGAGTTACCACCGTCATAAATTGAACTTTTTTAATTTTTCAACCTTCAAATAAATCTTTGAATTGGTATGAAAAATTAAATTTAACTCTGTGTAACTCTGTGCCCTCTGTGTGTATATTGACATGAAACAAAATTTTTCACCCTTATGGAATGCAATAGGTTTCTCTTTATTAAATAATAACGCGATGCTCAACTTTAATTTATAACCAATTTATTTTTATAGTAAAGCGGATATCGCAACCTGTCTCCACCAAAAATTTAATGCTGAAAATTCAATCATTTAAAAAAATTGAGCCTCGCGTTAAATATTTTATCTATTCTCATTCTTAATGAACCATTCCCTATTATTTCCCATTCCCCTAAGTTAATAAAAATTCCAGCAGTGCCTTTTGCGAATGCAAACGATTTTCCGCTTGCTCCCACACCACACTTTGAACACCATCAATCACCTCTGCACAGACTTCTTCGCCACGATGCGCCGGTAAACAATGCATGAATAAAACATCAGGTTTTGCCAAAGACATCAACCGCTTATTCACTTGATAGGGTTTAAAGGCTTGGACACGCTTGGCTTGTTCTTCTTCTTGTCCCATACTCGCCCAGACATCAGTAGACACTAAATCCGCATCTGCGATGGCTTGCGCCGGCTCTGGGCACAGAGTAACGTATCCTTCGACACGGCTAATGATCTCGGCATGGGGCTGATATTCTTTGGGCGTGGCAACATTGAGCGAAAAATCAAATTGACGAGCTGCCATCATGTAAGAATGACACATATTATTACCATCCCCTATCCAAGCGACTTTTTTGCCTTGAATATCGCCCCGATGTTCAATATAGGTTTGTATATCCGCCAGTAATTGGCATGGGTGGCATAAGTCAGTCAGTGCATTGATAACCGGCACTTTGGAATATTTAGCAAATCGTTCAAGTGTTTCATGGGCATAAGTGCGTACCATTACACAATCAACCATACTTGATAACACCCGCGCTGTATCTTCAATCGGCTCGCCACGCCCTAACTGCGTATCGCGCGGGGACAGAAAAATCGCGCTACCGCCACACTGAATCATCGCCGATTCAAAAGAAACACGGGTACGAGTGGAGGATTTTTCAAACACCATTGCCAACACTTTGTTTTTAAAAGGTTCATAGCGTGTACCCGCATGTTGCATGGCTTTAAGTTCAGTAGCACGCGCAATCAGTGTCTGTAATTCATCTTTGGATAAATCGAGTAAAGTGAGGAAATGACGGGGAGCCATAAGTGTCTCCTTCAGGTTAAGCGGGAGAATTGCAAAATTCCCGAACTAACTGGCTGACGGTTTTGATGATGTCATCGGCCTGTGCATCACTTAAAATTAAGGGGGGTAACAAACGGATGACACGTTCAGCAGTCACATTGATTAATAATTGTTGTTCAAGGGCTTTGGTCACTAATTGACTACAAGGCTCTTTGAGTTCTATGCCAATCATCAAGCCTTTGGCACGGATTTCCTGCACACCTTCCACGCCCTCTAAGGCTTTTGTCAATCCTTGAGAAAAACGTTGGCCTAACGCGTGGGCGCGTTGCCGCAAGTTATCCTGTTCAATGGTTTCAATCACTGCCAGTGCAACTCGACAGACAAAGGGATTGCCACCAAAAGTTGAGCCGTGATTGCCCGGTTGGAAAGTCTCAGCTGCCTTGCCACGCGCTAAACAAGCCCCTATTGGTACTCCATTACCCAAACCTTTGGCAAGCGTCAACACATCTGGGCGTATGTCAGTGTGTTGATAGGCACACCATTGTCCCGTCCGTCCCATCCCGGTTTGAATTTCATCAAGCATTAATAACCAGTGGTTTTGATCACATAACTCACGTACTTTTACCAAATAATCGTCATCAGGGATGACAACCCCCCCTTCACCGGTGGCAGGTTCAACAAGGACTGCCACGATTTCTGGGTGTTGTTTAGCAACCTCAGCCATTGCGTCCACATTGTTATACGGCACACGGACAAATCCTTCTAACAGTGGCGCAAATCCCACTTGTATCTTAGGGTTGCCAGTCGCCGTTAAAGTGGCTAACGTCCGCCCATGAAATGAACCTTCAGTCACAATGACTGTAGGCAGTTCATAACCTTGATTATGCCCATACAAGCGGGCGATTTTGAGAGCCGCTTCATTGGCTTCCGCACCAGAGTTGCAAAAAAACGCGCTGTCCATACCCGTTATCCGTACCAGTCCATCCGCTAAGGCTTGTTGATGAGCAATGCCATAGAGATTGGAGGTATGCAACAATTGGTTTGCCTGTTCACAAATAGCGGCCGTGACAGCAGGGTGTGCGTGTCCTAAACCACAAACCGCTATTCCTGACAATGCATCCAGATAACGAGTGCCTTGCGTGTCCCATAACCATGCCCCTTCGCCTTTCACAAAGGTAACGGGCAGACGGGTATAGTTAGACATTAAAGAGGTTGGCATGATATAGGTGTCCCCAAAATGAAAAAGCAGCCTCAAAGGGCTGCTCTACTCAGCGAAAAATTTTGATTTTATCCCTCAACTTGCAAACCGGCAACTGTACCGCCACCGTCATTAAGTAAGAGAAACCCAATTCCTTGAAGAAACTGGACTTTCAAAAGCGACTGCCGGTGGCATTAGTCTACAAAAAACTGCTGACGGAATTTGATTTCATGCACTGATCCTTTATTTTCTGGATCAACTGTAATGGTAAACTTGAAAATTTCTTTATCGGTTTTGGCAAAAGTACCAATGTAATAAATGGCATCGCCGTCAAGAACTTCCCACATATTGATGGTTTCTAACTGATTCGCAAGGTTGGTGGCTTGAACTGTGACTTTTGCCTTTACGGCTTGAGTCTGCAAGAACTTGCCCAAGCCGCCCCCTTTGCGAACTGAAACATTCAGCATCGCACGGTTTTTACTGCGCGTAATGCCGTATTTCTTAGCAACCTCGGTCATGAGGAAGGTGGTATTGAGGGTATTGTAATGGATTGCATACCCTTCGTTAGTTTTGGACCGCTCATTCGCACTTTCCGGCTGTGTCTGTGCATAGACTTGCGAAGTGAAAGTCAGCAACAAAACAGCTAACATCGAAGATAAAGCTTTTTTAGCCAACATATAAGATTCTCCTTATGAACGTAGTTGTAAGCCCAATAGTGTAAATCATTTATTTAATCAAGGGTAGTTATTTTTAACCCTAAACGTTTTGGCGAGGTCTGAAAAAGCGCGTTCATCAATATCGGTGGACTCGGTTGCAAGTGTATTGTCAGCTTGTTCGGCGTTTGAATAAATTGTTGCACACTGGCAAGCACACTGGCATCCAAAGATATTCGCGTTTGGTGAATATCGCTTTTAAGCTTAGTGAACAACGCTTGTTTGAAATTGTCAAGTGATATTTTATGACGTTGTGCCAACAATGTGAATATTCGATTAACTAAGCCTTTATTAGTATAACTGAATGTCAACGCAGCCAATTGTATCCGTGAGGCTGCGGCTCGCAACGATGCTGGCACATTGTCCAAATCAATTGATACCATTATTTCACCCCAAGCGTGTGCATTCACTGTCCCCGATAAAAATACTCCCTCTTCACGCAATTTGGCTTCAATGTATATATTAGCATTAACATGGGTGTAGCCCAAACCGCGCAATTCTTTGGGACTGAGATAATAGGGCGCATATCCAAAGGCCGACAAGAGTATTGGGACTGGCGGGGCGGTATCACTGATGGGGATATGCACGTCCTGTAAAGCGAGTGAGATATGTTCAGGTAATGCGTTTGGGTTATAAAATTGATAAGCTTTATAAAGTGTCACTGTGTCGATATGCACTGGGGTATAGTCTGGCACAGTTAAGTGTAAATCGCTAATGACAACCGAGCCAAGCAGTGAGGTACTGACTTCAACGTATTCTATCGTGACTTTATCCGCTATCGATTTGATTGAATTATCTAATTCTGTGCGTAACCGATGATCAACATAGGCTTTGGTACCACCCAAACACGCCGCTAGGATCATTAATGTCGCAAAAAGGAAGTTTTTTTTAGACTGTGCATATTGATTGTTTATATTGGAAGTACAACTTCTTTCCTGATTTTACGGATTGGTTTTGTTAAGGTTTTAAATTGCTTAACGCTTTGAACTCTAAGACTTATTTATCGATATCGGCTCTCGCCACATTGCCAACAGCTCGTCAATTGTCCTTCGAGTTTTTCCCCATACCGAGTACATGTCCAAGTAGGCAATGTCACATCACCAGTAACGCCATTTTTTCAAGCACTTCCCAAGCCTTCTCATATTTTTTATCGTCCTCAATCCAGTTTATAGTTACCAGAAAAATTTATTTACCAAAAAAAATTTTGTGTCAAATTTTTTGGCACAATTTAACGCCTACCAAAAAAACCAAAATTCCCCTCACTCATCCCTTTTCAAAATTCCGCTTTTTTGTGCATAAAAATTATTATGGTACTTTTTTTTTGCACTTTATTTTTACAAAGTCAATTTAACCCCTATAAAAAAAACAGTGCATAAAAATTTTAACATCAAAGTCCAAATCTTCGGCTTAGAAACCCAGTAATTAGGGCAAAACCTTGAAGGTTTCCAAAACCTTGAAGGTTTCTAACTGAAATTAATTTATCTGAAAAACGATAGGTGCCGGTTTAACAACCCATGAACAATACGAGAAACAAAAATAGTATAGAGCAATTTTTTGAGTTTTAATATCCATAAAAGTTTTGCGGAAAAGCTTTGATAGTTTGCAAAACCTTGAACGAGCACTGGGCTTAGCACCTATCAGTTTCTATGATAAGTATAACTTCTTTTAGGATTGAATAGATTAATTGTTTTTATTAAAAATAGTTCTTAATTTTTTTTAAAACTTTAACTTTAAAATAAAATGCTTAGTTTTTATTGATGCCCTCAAACAATTAGGGCAAAACCGTAAAGCGTTGCAAAAACCTTGAAGGTTTCTAACTGAAATTATCTATCTGAAAAACTATAGGTGGTAACGAGCATTGGGAGCAAAACTTTTCCAAATCACTATAGATTGTCCTTTAAAAAAAAGAACATCATTTATTATTTATTATAAAGGTCAAGATGAGGTGCGAAATGGGGCATAGTTTAGTTTTTCAAACCTTCAAGGTTTTGGAAACCTTGAAGGTTTTGCCCTATAAGAGCAATTTGACGATTTTTGAACCATTCTCAAAATGGGGAATGGGCAATTAGGAATTGGGAATTGAGAGTTGGAATTATCAGTTCAATAGGTAAGCAAGCTTAAAAATATAGCCCCAACGGGGCGTATTATCTACGCCCGTGGCAACGCCCCTGGACAATAGCAAGCTTAAAAATATAGCCCCAACGGGGCGTATTATCTACGCCCGTGGCAACGCCCCTGGAACTATCGTGCCATTAGGGGATAGGGCACTTTTTGACCATTTGAATTTATAGCCATCAGATTTAGGTTATGTCGGCGCACGAAATCTTGTGCTTTTTGACGAATATAAGCGATTTGTTCGTCTTGCGACATAGATCCAGTCGCCTTTTGCGATTTTTCCCGCCATTCAAGCACTTCGGCTAATGATTTATCAATTTTTAAAGTCATTTTGGCTCACCTCCATCGGTGTTGCCCATTGAGAAATCCGATTTTTTGGAAAAATCGGATTTCTTGGCTCATATACGAGTTTTGAGTTCCTCATCAATCTCTCTTTCTATCTCTTCAATGGGAATTCTTACTTGACATTTCCTTCTTTCTGCCAAGAAATTTTGGAAAGATAAACTATTGCGTAAAGCTTCCACTTAGGCCTCAAAATTATCGGCTTGAGTGAGGATAAACTCATGTCCAGTTGTCGCGAAGTTGTTTTCGATGGTTGGTTTCATTGAATTGTTCATAACACTTGTTGTAGTTGCAACGGACATCGACTTTATCTTTACCATTTGTAACGAAACGGATGCTATCCCGCTCGATGGGATAGTATCCGTTAATTTTGAGAAATTACATGAACATCTATAGCGGCGCACTACATTAGGGTGCATTCCCGCGGCATTGTTAAGTACAACGAATTACGGGGATAAACGAATAAGGCTTTACGATCTTTGATTATTTATCAGATGTGGATGAGTTTTTCGAGAACTGCTTTGAAAAAATAGATAGATACATTTGCCTTTTAGAGGATTATCAATTATAAACACGCCGGGTAAGCTGGGTTTTCATTCGTTTATCCACGTAATTCGTTGTACTCAATAGAACGGACATCGACTTTATCTTTACCATCAATCCGCACGTTACAGCTACACACCGCATTATCCGTTTCATCAATCAATCACGATTTCTAATGTCATTGTATATTTCAGCGGCCGTTTTATCTCCAAACAATTTATCTTTCATTGCTAAGTCGTTGTCGAGACAGATTATATCTTATAAAAAATGTGACTTTAGCTTGACAATGTTTTATGAACATTCGTTTCAGGCGAACCTGGTACGAAAAACGGCCTCAATTATCAGGAGCACAAGGCGAACCTGGTACGAAAAACGGCCTCAATTATCAGGAGTACAAGGCGAACCTTGTACGAAAAACGGCGTGGTTAAATTTTCAGGTATTTTGCAGGAACCGAAAGGGCTTGCGTGGGGGATTGCGCTGACAACTCAACCAAATGTAGGGACAATCCTTTATGGTTGTCCCTGAAGTTAAAATACCTGAAAATTGATGCTTCGGTATTGATGCTTCGGTATTAAAATGTGACATTGTCAAGTTAGTTAAGCCCAAACAGTTTATAAGTAGCTGTATGGCTTCGTTTTTAATGTCGTTGCTGCGGGGAACTATGAGTTTGTGTGTGGTTGAGATTGTTTGGTGCTGGTTATTTATCTATCTCTTGACGTTGGCTAACAGAAAACGGCCGATTATCGGTATCCAAAATGGTATATTGACCACTCGTCCTTAATTTTTCTTCAACTTGTTTGTAATAGGCGTACATCTTGTTCGTGTCATGGTTAAATTCGGCCGATATTTTATGCCGAATTTGCCGGATTTCATCAATTAAAGGATCAGTTTCCATCATCGTCTCCAATCAGATTGAGTGGTGTCGTGAGTAGTGGTGTTGCAAGTCCCAATTTAATTTATTTATAGTTCCCATGTTCTACTACATGGGAACCCATTATTGGACGCTATGCGTCCAGTACCAACCAGCAAACCCACTCGCAATAATCAAGTTCATCACTAAGGGCATTATGCAGACGAGGATATTTTGAGTTCCTCATCAATTTCTCTTTCTATCTCTTCAATGGGAATTCTTACTTGACATTTGCTTCTTTCTTCCAAGAAGTTTTGGAAAGATAAACTATTGCGTAAAGCGTCCACTTCAGCCTCAAAATTATCGGCTTGAGTGAGAATAAACTCACGTCCGTCAGGCATAAAGAGCAAAACCGGTTCTTGTTGTGCAACATCAAAAACGCTTGACTCTAAGGTGGTTTGTTGTTCTATATAAATGGTTTTCATATCTTTACCTCTTTGTTTCTCATATAAAGAACATTATGTTTTTTCAAACCAACGGATACAACAGTTACCGTCACTATTTCGTCGTTCACGTTATAAAACACTCTATATCTACCAATCCTCAATTCCCATGATGAAATTGGATTGTCGCGAAGAAGTTTTCGATTTTTGGTTTCCTTTAGTGGTTCATAACACAATTGTTCTTTAGTCCGAGTCACAATAATTTTGCGTTCAAATGCCGTAAAAAAGGATAAGTCAAGTTTGGCATCTTCCGTAAATTCAATAGTGTAACTCATTTCTCATGGTGCCTACAGTAGAGAAAAAAAAAGGTGGATACGCTACCGGTGCGTTACCCACCATAAGTTATTTCTTATAGTTCCCATGTTCTACTACATGGGAACCCATTCTTGAACGCTCTGCGTCCAGCGTCACGAGAGTCAGATGGATTTATTTTTTGGTTCCCTGAAGGGACATTTTTCTAAATCGATGTCTATTGGGTTCAACTAGCACAAAAGCACTTTTTAGCGACTCAAAAGAATAAGTTTTTAACACTTTTTCTAATTCGTTATGGACAGCATTTTGAGTTGAAGGCAAGATGCGAAGATAAATAACGCCCGTGCCCAAACAACTCAGAAAGACAATCCTGCCAAAATCTCTGTCTCGTGTGACGAAAAGACGATTTTGTTTTTTGGCTTCACCAAGTAATTCCTCGTCTTTTGCCTGAGACAGGCCGAGTTGCTCAGCTTTTATAACATCGTAACCTAAATCAGTTAAAAAACGTGCCGTTACTGCGTACACATCTTGATCTAAAAGAAATTTCATGCGGTTTCTTCCGTGGTAATGTGAATTTCTTCCGCTGCAATCATTTCAATCGCGTATTGAAGACAGGCTTTAATATCCGTTATTTCAATATTTGAATAATAGTCACGGACAATCTCCGCAAAGGAAATGCCTTCGCTCACTAATTCAAGGATACTCTGCACCGGGATGCGAGTGCCGATAATACAAGGTTTCCCAAAATGGATATTGGGATTGACTGAAATTCTGGTATTCATATTTTTACCTTTGTTTGAAAAAAATAACGACAAGGATTGGTTATAAAAAGGATCTTTGTACAGGACAAAAAGTGTTCAAGTCGTGATGCTATCGCTTTTTTGGCGATAGTATCACTCAAAAATAACCAGATTTTATCGCTGCTTTTTTTAAGTCTTGGGATAGATTGATTTGG
>QNER01000270.1 GCA_003646175.1 Candidatus Parabeggiatoa sp. nov. 1 | reverse complement strand
GCTTGTGCGCCGGAAATACGTTCATTCATGTACAGGTGCAGAACGGTATTGTGTACAAAAACAAAGCTATTGTTTCCGGCCAGATAATTATGGTTATGTTTGGTGGTTAAATCATAAAACTCGTTATCTTGCACTTCGAGTTTGGAAGTTCTTGACACCCTCACAATGGGTAAGTGTCGTTTCAATCTGTTAGACAGTCCGTCTTTAATAGACGTTTTACCTTTCTGTAAAGGTAACTTTTCTTTTAATAAGGTTGTTTGACTCGCTGAAATAACCACTCTGTATATAATAACACCTGTTTCTTTGCGTGTTATTTTACCATGTTTTGAACTCAATACCCCAGCTATAGTACACATTTCAACGATATCATCAGCCATTTTTTCTGAAACCGTACAGTACTCAATATTGCCGTCTCTTTTATCAATATGCCCATCGCTATCAATTAAACCCGCTAGAAAACTATAAAAGTTTTCTTTTGATAGGTGGCGTTTAACTTCTGCTGGAATAGCGCTTGTGTCTGCTTTGTTGCCGGTAATCAAGTGATATTGAAACAGCAAATCTGTGATGGCAGTGGTTTCTATTATAAACCGTTCGTGCTTGCCATCTTTCAATGGTTTGACTTCACAATCAAAACAATGGTTTAGGATATGAACGATTTTTTCTAATGTTGGTTTGGCTTTTGAAAAAAAGCGTACACGATAGTGAGTTACATTCTTATTCTTCCGGTTCTTTTTAACTTCAGCTATCGAACCATCACCAATAACAAAGCCAAGAAGATAAGCTAATTCTGAATTGAGTTGACTTTTTTCCGGCAAAAGGTTTTGTGCATTTTGCAGAATGTAATCGCCTTTCTTGAGCTCATCGGCTCTTTTTTCTACCACTTTATATTTGGCACGTTTGCGATAATTCTCCCGGCACGCGGAACGATGCATTAAATGAGCCGCAAACGCATTTTTATTTTTTAAAGGCTTATCACATAAGGGACATTGCTTACTAAAAGTGATTTGTTCCATCACAAAAAAGGGATGCCAATCACTGGTTGTGATTTTAATGCCTCTTTCAGCGAAAATGGTTATCTTCTGAGGTTTGGCAACATCAATCATCATTGCTTCTGTGATTAAGTCCCATTCACTTTGCCCAGTTTTTTGGTTATAGCTTAATGCGCTTATTGGCGAAAGTGATTGAAAATTGTTGACAATTTCTTCTATATTTATAGCCCCTTTATCGGTGATAACCTTATTACCTTTCTCAATGCAGCCACCGGTGTACTTGGTTTGAAGTTCATCTTGAAGTTCTAAAGCTTCAAACGGATCGTCCGTAAAACCAACCGGCAGTTGAGAAGAATTCGTGTAATAAGGCTTATCAGGTGTACCCGCCTGTAGAATATCGGGATAACGTTTCTTATCTTCTTTAGCAAAACGATAAGTTGCCCCTTCCGCGGGGGTTGCTTCCAAATTGTACATGTGCCCCGTTTCTTCCTGAAATTCCACCATGCGGGTACGAATGTGATCTAACAAGCGAATGGCAAACGCTTGTCCATTTGAAGTCGTAATATCATATTGATCATCCGTAAAATTGCGAATCATCTCATTGATGCCATTGACACCTAGCGTCGAAAAATGATTACGCAAGGTGCCTAGATAACGCTTGGTAAAAGGAAATAAGCCATTATCCATGTAGTGTTGAATTACTTCACGCTTGATTTCTAGGCTGTCTTTGCCCAGTTCTAGCAGGGTATCCAGGCGTTGATATAAACCAGTTTCGTCACCTTTATAAAGGTAGCCTAAGCGGGCGCAATTGATGGTGACGACTCCCAAACTGCCTGTCTGTTCCGCTGAACCGAATAAGCCGTTACCGCGTTTGAGTAGTTCCCTCAAGTCAAGTTGGAGGCGGCAACAGTTATGTGAGATATTTCCATCTGAATGAACAAAATAGTGATTCTTTTCTAATTCAATGTCATAGAATTCTTGTGGATGACTGAGGTTCTCAATATTGACTGAGGCAACCGGCACGGCTGCAAAATCACTATTGCGTAGCCATTCAACTTTTTCGTTGGTTAAATCCCATCTATCAATAGTAGACAATCCTATTGTCCGACGACCATAGCTTTGATAAAGCGTTTTGCCATTATCATTACGCACAAATCTTTTATCTAACAGAAATTGTGGTACAAAGTCATGCAGCTTATCCCGACGAAGCTTATTTCCTTTAGAACCCCTACCTAATGTGTGTTGTATCCTGATGACTTGCGAATGCTTTTTCGCTAGGTAAGTTGTACTTATACCAACCATTTGCAGCAATAAATTCAATTCCTGAGCCAATTTTTCATCGTTGATATGTATTTCTTTCCCTGCTTTGCAGCCGTCACCAGAAAAAAATCCGTCAATGAAGGACAAAATAACTGGCACCCCGACATTCCATAACCAACTTGGGAGTGTTTCGTATTTTTGAACACCTTTTTCAACGCACAAAAATTCGGCAAATTTCCTATTGTTAATGTAGCCATACAGAGAATTTTCATACCTTTTGTCTAGGATGAACTTCATCTCGTAATTGAGCCGTTTTTTAACGAAACACTTGCATTTTTCAATCAACTCTTTGTCTTGCAAGTTAAAGGAAATTTGCACCCCCTTTAATCTCTTTTGTTCATAGCGGGTGTCATAAAGATAGTTACCATCTGCAATAAACAACCCGATAAACCAAGCCAATTCGATATCATCATCAGTCACACTTTCTGGGTTCAAAACGCGAGATGCATTTTTTATCACCAAAATAAAATCATCTGTTGTAATATCCGAGGCTGTTTTGGTTTCAATACCTTCACGAGTTAAAATAGCTACCAGATGATGTGCGGAAAGTCGCATCTGCTTTCCATCTTTACTACAGATGCTCACTAACCGGTTATCAGTGATTCGTAAAAGCTTATTTACTTTTACCCATTCTAGTTTCCCGCTTTCGGGATTTAATGACAAAGCTGACACATTTGATTGACATTGCCACCATTCATTATCCAGTTGAGTATCCTTATATTCCGAAAATAAAGTGCCTATAGTGGTTTTTCTAATTTGTTCATTATCCTTGAACAAAATAGTTTCTTCTGGAAACAGACACATTGAACGAACCATACTCGGCTTTAGATCAGAACGGATAAACCCTTGAAAATATGGTAATCCATATTTTGCCGTCATTTCAAACAGCAAATCCACATTAGGACTGTCCCAAGGAAAGTCAGCCGTAATATTGTACGTTGGCAATGGAAACGTGAAGATCCGCCCCTTAGCATCTCCCTCTGTCATCAGTTCAATAAAAGCACGATTAATCATATCCATTTCAGCTTGCAAGTCGCCGTAGCTGAATGGCATTTCTTCGCTACCGATATAAGCCACTTGATCACGCAAATCGTCAGGGCATACCCAGTCAAAAGTCAGGTTAGTAAAGGGGGTTTGACTATTACCTGTCACAAATACGCTCCCCTTTCTACGCGCAATCCAATAGCTTGAACGTGTGGTAGGGCACCAAACTTTACCTTGATATTTCACTTTTTTCTTGATGGTAAGCGTCAGTTTTCCTGAACCCTTAGTTAAAAAGTTAATCGCGTATAAAATATCGCCACTTTCCGCATTTTTGCGTTCTTTGACATGAGTGCCATAGCCTATCAAAACGGCTAATTCTTGAAAATCCTCCTTAACTTTCTCGTCTTGAGTAGTGATATGAAAACGTTTGTTGTTTCCATTCTCTTTTATGTAGGCATGGATAAAAAGTTTAATCTGCCTTTCAGAACACTTCCTAAGAATGTTGATAGGGTATTCTTTTTCCGATGCGTAGGATTGGAGCAAGTCATCTGAAATAGCATATTCCTCTTGTACGGTATGCCCGGCAACCGGCATATTGATAGGAGACTTAGCTTCAAACAAAACCTTCGCTTCATTCACAAAGAATTTTTCTTTCTTGTTGTTATAGCCTAATCTCAACACTCGATGATTAGGTGTTAATAACTGTTCTTGTGAACGATTAGAGAAAGCAATCAACTCGCCATCAAAATAATGTTCATTGATAGCTAATATTTCATCATCAATGATCTTTCCATCCTGAAAACCATAGACTTTGTCGGAAACGGAAATCTCCTCTTTTGATTTCCAACCTTCTTTCGTTAAAATCTCTGTATCCAAAGGGACACAGCCCCAACGAGAAGGCACATTCAAGTTGTAGATAAGTTCTTGAATACACTGCTTAACTTCTCGATAAGACAAGTTATCTTTACGCACAAAGGGAGCGAGGTAAGAATCCGTGGAGCTAAATGCAACAGCACCGGCCCATTCGTTCTGCAATGTTCCCAAAAAATTGACCATTTGCCCAATGGCACTGGATAGATGTTTGGGGGGATTAGCTTCAACTTTGCCCGGCACACCATTAAAGCCTTCTGTCAGCAAAGTGCGTAAGGACCATCCGGCACAGTAGCCACTGAGCATATCCAAATCGTGAATATGCAAGTCACCGGTGCGATGGGCTTGCGCCATTTCTGGTGCATAAATCTGATTGAGCCAGTAATTAGCAATAACCTTGCCGGAAACATTTAAAATCAAGCCGCCCAGAGAATACCCTTGATTGGCATTGGCTTTCACGCGCCAGTCAGCTTGAGAGAGGTATTCGTCAACGGCCGTTTTGACATCTATTAGGTCTTTATGCACATTACCCGTCTGTGGTTCGTTTTTGCTGGTTGGCTCAAACTTGGATTCAATAGGAATCGGTTTTTTTGTCATTAGAATTTAGAATAACAATTAACAATTAAAAATTAAAAATTATAGTCTTCCAGAACATTAAAAATGACTGCCTCAATTTGAGATCACACTCGCTTTTTACTTTAAGAATAAGAAAGTGGGCTGAAAATTGAAAGACGCATACTATAATGTGATGAAAAATTTTTGTCAAATATAAATTATTTAAGTATTATCAATGGGTTGTCTGTAAAGCTTTGAAATCTATTATGAATAAATAACAGTTTTTTACTAAGTGAATATGATGATTAGTGTAAAGCTATTACATATATACTATGGTTGGCTTAAAAAGTGATTTATTTCTGATTATTTTATTAGAATTTCTATTGTTTAATTATTAATAAATTACCTTTTAAAATCATAGGGCAAAACCTTCAAGGTTTCCAAAACCTTGAAGGTTTCTAACTGCAATCAGGGCAAAACCGTAAAGCGTTGCAAAAACCTTGAAGGTTTCTAACTGCGAACGAAGGGTAATGGTTTTTTGGATAGCAAGTTAATTGAGAGGTAAAGAATTTTGACTCAGCAAACCGATGGAACTGGCAAAAGCCAATTTAATAACAGTCCTTTTAATCTGGATAATGACAGTGCCTATCAAGCGTGGCGGGCGTATAAACTGGAAAATTACCCCAGCGAGTTGTCAGATTTAGTGATAGAAATCAACGATCCACGGCAGTTAAGCCGGGCAGAGCATGAGGCTATTTTGGCACGTTGCCAAGCTGCCAATATGGCGATTTATGCGAGTTCTGTAAAAGGTGAGGATAAAGCCATTGTCCGCGAACTTGGCAAACAATTTGATTTAAATCAGTTAGATAGCAATATGTGCGCGGATGATGATGGTATTACTTCTTTAACGGTGGCAGAGAAAGGGATGCGACAAACTTATATCCCTTACACTAATCGCCCGATTCATTGGCACACTGACGGGTATTACAATTCACTTGACAAACAAATTTATGGTTTGCTATTGCATTGTGTGCGTAGTGCCAGTGAGGGGGGAAAAAATGCGTTGTTGGATCATGAAATTGCTTACATTATGTTGCGGGACGAAAATCCGGATTATGTTCGCGCACTGATGCAGCCTGATGCAATGTGCATTCCACCCAATGTGACGAAAGTAGAAGAAATCCGCCCCACTCGTTGTGGCCCCGTTTTTTTATTAACCCCTGCTGGCAAGCTGCACATGCGTTACACTAAACGGACACGTTCGATTACTTGGAAACCCGATAAAATGACTCAAGCAGCTGTGCAATTTTTAGAAAATTTGTTAGACAACGATTCTCCCTATATTTTTCGGGCTACTTTGCAAACTGGGCAAGGCCTTATCTGTAATAATGTTTTACATGATCGCTCTGGATTTACCGATTCAACCGAAACTAATCAACAACGTTTGCTTTATCGGGCGCGTTATTATCAGCGTATCGCTGGCACTTGATATATTCACAAAGATCACAGAGTGACACATATATAATTGTGAATTGTGAATTGTGAATTGTGAATTGTGAATGAATAATGAAGAGTGTTTATTTAATGGGCTTGCCTACAGTTTAAAAGCAACCATTCATTTTCACACTGAAGAAGTACGTTCCGTATGCACTACGTTCAATACAATTTACAATTCGCAGCCTACAGTTTTTGCGCGCAAAAATTTTAACAGGTACGATTAAAAATGGTTCACTTGAGGTACGCCTGACTAATGATGGTTTTGAGAGCCAAGCAAGCACTGTGCCAAAGTTGCCCTTATGTCGGTAATTTATTGATTTTACATCATAAAACTTCATATTTTTAACCGTACCGTGCGAAAAACTTTAGGCGCGAACACAATTCACAATTCGCGGCTAATGTTTTTGCGCGCAAAAAAAAACATTAGGCGCGAACACAATTCACAATCTGTAGTGCTCCTGCACTAGATACTTATAAATAGCAACATGGTCCTATCAGATTATGTCAATACTTTTGGTCAGTATTTGCTCAGGCGTTACCGGGAGCGAGTACACAAACTGACTATCAATGCCGGCTTTACTTGTCCAAATCGGGACGGTACCAAGGGGCGTGGGGGCTGCACTTTTTGTAATAATGTTTCTTTTAGCCCTAATGCCCGTTGTCCCCCCCCCGTCGCAACGCAACTAGAGAGCGGCCGCCAAGTCATTGCTAAGCGTACCGGGGCGCAGCGTTTTATTGCCTACTTTCAGGCCTATACCAATACTTATGCCGATATCCAGCATTTAGCCAGCCTCTATGAAGAAGCACTCGCTGAGCCAGATGTGGTTGGTTTATCTATTGGGACACGGCCGGATTGTGTTTCGGAGGAAGTACTTGATTTATTAGCAAGTTATCAGAAGCGTGGTTATGAGATATGGTTAGAATTGGGCCTACAATCGGCCTTTGATAGCACGTTAGAACGCATTCAGCGCGGGCATGGTTTTGCCGAATATCAACAAGCTGTAGTTGCAACCAGACAACGCGGTATTCCCATTTGCACTCATTTGATTATCGGCTTGCCCGGTGAAGAACGTTCGCATAACTTGGTAACATTGGATCGTGTCCTTGAACTGGGCGTAGAGGGCCTCAAATTGCACCCCTTGCATGTCGTTAAGCACACGATTTTAGCCAAGCAATGGCGGCAAGGGACGTATCAACCCTTGGAGATGTCTACTTATGTTTCTATTGCGGCCGATATGATTGAACGAACACCGCCTGACATCGTGTACCATCGGGTAACTGCGACGGCTTCAATGGCTATTTTGCAAGCACCAATATGGTGCCACAAAAAATGGGCGGTACTCAATGCGATTACTGCGGAATTGCATCGCCGTAACAGTGAACAAGGGGAAAAGGGATCGGTTCAAGGGGAAAGGGGAGCGGTTCAAGGAGAAAGGGTAAAGAAGAAAGTGAAAAGGATCTCAGATGTTTCGGGAATGATATAGGGGAACTACAAAGATTGTATATTATGTAGGGTGGGCAAGGTCTTTTTTGCCCACCTTAAGCGGCTACTCTATGCACATAACTTTTAAGCGTATGATTTTTCTATTTTTTCAAATTGGGTTGGTGGGATCGCTCAGCTGTACAATTTTTGGGTGTTTTGGAATTCTAACAGCATTGCTATCCCACCCTACAAAGAACTTGTGTGCATAGAGTAGCCTTAAGCGGTGGGCAAAAAAAAAGACGAGGTGGGCTACGTTTTGACTTCATTCCCGATTTAAGCATTTGATTTGATTTTAAATAATATTTGTAGGGTGGGCAAAGTCTTTTTTTTTGCCCACCTTAAAAATGGTGGGCAAGAAAAAGACGAAGTGGGCTACGTTTTGACTTCATTCCCGATTTAAGCATTTGATTTTAAATAATATTTGTAGCTTAAGGTGGGCAATAAAAAGACCTTACCCACCCTACGTTTTGACTTCATTCCCGATTTAAGCATTTGATTTGATTTTAAATAATTTTTGACTTATGTATAACGATGAGTGTTGGTGCATGGGAACGATTTTCAAAATTTCGCCGCGAAATTTTCATCTCAAAAAGTTTTAATTCGTTTATCCCCGTAATTCGTTGTACTCATTGTGTTTATTGTTGATCATTAAAATGGGAATGCGCCCTGCGTAACATCAGTTATTAATGAAGAAGCATAGATGATGAGAAACCAAGTTTATCGAAAAGACGAAAGGGGGGACTGCGGGGAATAAGTTTTTCAAAGAAATCGAATTTCTTTAACCTCACTTTTTGGGTGAGACGTGGGGTGTTAAATAATAAGCTAATTTATTGGTTCATTTTGGGGCCCATCTGGTGGGCAAGCGGGCTGAAAGATGGTGGTATTTTTTAAGTTCCGAGCGCCCGCTTGGGATGGCCTACAAATCCAATCTATATTTAGGGCAAAACCTTCAAGGTTTCCAAAACCTTGAAGGTTTCTAACTGAAATGATTTATCTGAAAAACTATAGTCAAACACATTTCAATCACCATTCAATCTCCAAAAGTTTTTTCGTACAAGGTACGCCTTGTACTCCTGTTTCGAGGTTTTTTCGTACCAGGTACGCCTTGTACTCCGGTTTCGAGGTTTTTTCGTACCAGGTACGTTTTGTATTTTTGTTTCGAGGTTTTTTCGTACAAAGTGCGCTTTGTACTCCTGTTTCGAGGTTTTTTCGTACCAGGTGCGCCTGAAACTAATG